>CAZEKK010000231.1:0-2032 GCA_964512905.1 uncultured Solirubrobacteraceae bacterium | reverse complement strand
CCGAGGCAGCGGACCTCCCCGACGCGGAACTCCCGGCCGACGAGCGCGTTGACGTCCACGCCGCGCACGACGACGTTGCGGCGGTGGTCGATCGCTGCGCCGCGGGCCTCGGCGAGGCCGTCGAGCACGGCAGCGTCGACGAGCGTCAGCGCGCTGCCAGGCCGGCCCGAGGCGAACGTGCCGGTGCCGGCGGCGTAGCGATCGCCGTCCAGGCCGCGCCCCGGGCGGGCGTCGGCCGCGTCGACGTGCGAGACCGGCGCCTCGCGGTCGGCCGCGACGGCGATCGCCTCCACGATCCCGGCACCCGGGGCGCGCCACGGCGGCGGCTGCCACAGGGAGGCGTCGAGGGGCGCGAGCACCATGCCGGCGAGGACCTCGTCCTCGGTGCCAGCGGGATCCCAGATGGCCCCGGACGGCACGCCGAACATCACCGCGGCGGCCCGGCTCCCGCGGTCGCCTCGCCGGAGCCGCCACGCGATCCACGGGCCGGCCCACGCGAAGGTCGCCGGGTCGGCCACGGGGACGAGGCCGAGACCGCGCTCGGCGAGCCAGGCGCGCTGCTCGTCGTCGTCCCGCGGGACGGCCCCGGGCTCTGCCCCGGCGAGGTGGGCGATGCACGCCGCGAGCGTCGTGCGATCGTCGCCTGGCATGCCGGGACCGTCGCGCATCGGATCGCGCCGCCCCGGCATCAGCCGGCGCCGCCTGCGTCCACCACCAGCACCGCCGCCCCCTGCACGCGCCCGGCGCGCAGGTCGTCGAGCGCGGCGTTGGCCTCGGCGAGCGGATACGGTGTCACCTCGGTCCGCACCGGCACCTCGGGCGCCAGCGTCAGGAACTCCTCGCCGTCGGCCCGGGTCAGGTTGGCGACCGAGCGCACCACGCGCTCGCCCCACAGGATCTCGTAGGGAAAGGCGGGAATGTCGCTCATGTGGATTCCGGCGCAGACGACCGTCGCGCCCTTGGCGGTCGCGCGCAGCGCCGCCGGGACGAGGTCGCCAGCCGGGGCGAAGATGATCGCCGCGTCCAGTTCCTCCGGGCCGGGGGCGAGGGCGTCCCCGGCCCACTCGGCACCGAGTTCGCGCGCAAAGGCCTGGCTGGCCGCGTCTCCGGCCTTGGTGAACGCGAACACGCGCCGGCCCTCGTGGCGGGCCACCTGCAGGACGATGTGGGCGCTCGCGCCGAACCCATAGAGCCCGAGGCGCTCCCCGTCCCCGGCCAGGCGCAGGGCGCGCAGGCCGATCAGGCCGGCGCAGAGCAGCGGCGCCGCCTGCAGGTCCGGGAACGACGCCGGGATCGGGAAGCAGAAGCGCTCGTCGGCGACCGTGCGCTCGGCGTAGCCGCCGTCGAGATCCAGGCCCGTGAATCGGGCCCGGTCGCAGAGGTTCTCGCGGCCCGAGCGGCAGTAGCGGCACGCGCCGCACGTCCAGCCCAGCCACGGCACGCCGACGCGGTCGCCCGGCGCGAACCGCCCGTTGGACTCGAGGACCTCCGCGACGATCTGGTGCCCTGGGACGATCGGAAGCCGGGGGAGGGCAAGCTCGCCGTCGGCGACGTGCAGGTCGGTGCGGCAGACCCCGCAGCAGCGCACCCGCAGCAGGGCCTGGCCGGGGCCGCGGGCCGGCTCAGGGAGGTCGAGCGAGGCGAGCGGCTGGCCGGGCGCGGTGACCGCCATGGCGAGCATGGAACTCGCCTCAGGCTCCCAGATGACGCATGCTCTGGCCGACCAGTCCGTGCGCCGCGCGGTCTCGTGACTCGTTCATGAGGCGATCATGGCAGCCATGAACAGGCGGTGAACAGCGGCGCCCGCCCCTGCGCAACGGACGGTGCCGCTGCCAGACTGGACCGGCATGGAGGGCTCAGACCACCAGCGCGGCTCCGTCCTCGTCGTCGACGACGAGCCGACGATCGCCGAGGTCGTCTCGCGCTACCTCGAGCGGGCGGGCTACGCGACGCGCGTCGCCGGCGACGGCATCGAGGCGCTCGAGCAGGCCGGCGGCGAGCGCCCCGACCTCGTCGTCCTCGACCTCATGCT
>CAZEKK010000230.1:0-4686 GCA_964512905.1 uncultured Solirubrobacteraceae bacterium | reverse complement strand
AGACCTTGATCAGCGAGATGTCCTGGCGGGCCGCAGCCACCCCCTCGGTGTCCATCTTCCAGGCCGCGTGCAGCGTCATCAGCCGCGCCGCCTGGCGCTGGGCCGCGGAGTCGGCGATCCAGTTCTGGATCGTCTGCTTGTCGGCCAGGCGCGAGCCGTGGGCCTCGCGGGTCAGCGCGTACTCGCAGAGCATGTCGAAGGCGCGCTTCGACACCCCCAGCCAGCGCATGCAGTGGTGGATGCGGCCCGGGTAGAGCCGCTGCTGGGCGATGAGGAAGCCCGCGCCCTCGGCGCCGAGGAGCGCCTCGGCCGGCACGCGGACGTCGGTGTAGGCCACCTCCGCGTGGTTGCCGTAGCGCCCGAAGGTCTGCTCGGGGTGCTCCATCGTCGGGACGTCGCGGAGGATCTCGACGCCGGGCGTGTCGACGTCGACGACGAACATCGACGCGCGCTGGTACTTGCGGGCGTCGGGGTCGGTGACCGCCATCACGATCAGGAAATCCGCGATCGAGGCGTTGCTCGAGAACCACTTGCGACCGGTGATGACGTAGCCGTCGCCGTCCTTGACGGCGCGCGTCTTCAGCATGGTCGGATCAGAACCGGGCGTGTCGGGCTCGGTCATCGAGAACGCGGACTTCAGGTCGCCCGCCAGGAGCGGATGCAGGTAGCGCTCCCTCTGCTCGGGCGTGCCGGCCAGCGCGAGGATCTCCGAGTTGCCAGAGTCCGGCGCAGCGTTTCCGAAGGCGAACGGGGCGAGCGGGCTCGTGCCGAGGATCTCGTGCATGAGTCCGAGCTTGAGCTGGCCGAAGCCCTGCCCCCCGAGCTCCGGGTCCAGGTGGGCCGCCCACAGGCCCTGGGCGCGGACCTGCTCGCGCAGCGGCTCCATCGCCCGCATGAACCCATCCCACTCGAGCTCGTCGATCACCGTCTCCAGCGGCCAGATCTCGCGCCGGACGAAGTCGGCCATCCAGTCGAGCTTCGCCTGGAACTCGGGCTCGGTGGAGAAGTCCCACGCCATCGGGTGCCTGCCTCTCGGTCGGGTATCAGCGGCCGTCGTCGGCGACCGCGTCGTAGCCGGGCCGCGCGACGTTGAGTTTCGCACGCACCGACTCGCGCAGGATCAGCGCCATCTCGGGCAGCCGGTCGTCGGCCGTGCCGGCCCGGATCGCCGCGGCGAGGTCGCGCTGGGCGGCGCGGATCTCGTCCGGCGTCGCGCCGACGACGCGATCGAGCAGACCGCCGACGCGCTGCGCCTCCTCGGCCAGGGCCTGCGGGCCGGCGAGCGCCTCGCGGGCGGAGATCGCGCAGCAGTTGGCCGCGACCCGGGCGAGGAAGCGCTGGTCGCGCGGCAGGGTCGGCGCCAGGTCCTCGGCTAGCCAGACGGCGACGGCGGCCAGGAGTTCCGGCAGGTCGGGGCGGTCCTGCATGTCAAGCCACCATCGCGAGCAGGTCCCACTCGGGCTCGCACGTCCGCCGGCCGATGGCCGCCCGCTCGAGCGACCGCTGCGCGCCGCTCAGGTGGACCTCGGCCTGCACGAGGCAGATGACGCCCCAGCGCGCGGTCGCCAGCGCCTCCCAGAAGCGCAGCTCCTCGCGGTCGACCGCCCCTCCGCCGGCGGCGGCGTACGCCGCGAGGAGGTCGTCGCGCGTGCCGAGGCCAGCCGCGGCCCGGTCGTCGTTCCCGAACCGCCAGGCACGCTGGCAGAGCCAGCCGAGGTCCTCGGCCGGGCTGCCGGCATGGCAGAGCTCCCAGTCGAGCACCGCCGTCAGGCCCTCCTCGCCGACGAGCACGTTGCCGAGCCGGAAGTCGCCGTGGACGAGCGCCGGCCGTCGCGGCGGCGGGAGGTTGGCCCGCAGCCACCGCAGGCCCAGCTCGAGCGCCGGATGCGGCTCGCCGATCCGGTCGAGCTCGGCCTCGAGGCCGGCGATCGCCGCCTCGGCCGCCGGGCCGTCGGGATCCGGCAGCGCGGCATCGCCGGCGATCGGCGTGCGGTGGATCGCCGCCGCCGCGGCAGCCAGGTCGCCGACCAGCCGCTCGCGCGCCGCCGCGAAGCGGGGGTCGCGCAGAAGCTTGCGCGGACTGGCCTCCCCCGGCAGGCGGGGCATCACGAAGCTCCCGGCGTCGTCGCCGAGCACCCACAGCGGCGCCGGGGCCGGCACGCCGGCGGCCGCCGCTGCGGCCATGCCGGCCAGTTCGCGAGCCCGGGCGGCGGGGTCGGCCACGCCGGCGGGATCACGGCGCAGGACGAACTCCCGCGTCGCGCCCGCGGCGGTCACGGAGAACGCCCACAGTTCCCGGGACGCCCCGCCGCTCAGCGGCGCGAGCCCCGACACCTCGGCGTCGGGGCCGAGGTGCGTGCGCGCCCCCGGCAGCAGCGCCGCGCGCAGGCGGTCGGGCAGATCCGGGGGCGCCTCGGCCACGTCCGGCAGCGTAGATGAGCCAGCCCGGCCTAGACCTGGCCGCAGACCGGCCCGGACGTGCCGCCGCCCCCGCCGCCGCCGCCGCCCGGCTTCGGCAGCCCGCCGTTGTACTTGACGAACTTGCGGGCAAGGCGGCAGTACACGCGGTTGCCGGTGCGCTGGCAGAGCCGGATCAGGAACTGCGTGACGAGGACGTGGTAGGACCCGCTGGACTGTTCGCCGAGGTTGTTGTAGCGCGACCACCGTCCGGTGTCATAGCGGGGCGCCTCGCGGGTCGCGGCCCGGTTGCCGCTGCGGAACAGGCGGCGGGCCGTGGGGTTGCCCGTCAGGCGCGCGAAGTCGTAGAGGCCGATCAGCGACTGCAGGAAGCCGTTGAGGACCCGGTTGCGGGGCGCGAAGGAGTACAGGAGGTAGTGCGACCCGCCGTCGGCCGGCACCCGCACGCCGACCGGGGCGCGGCGCTCGAACGCGCCCAAGGCGTCGACTGCGACGCGGAGGTAGCGGCGCCGGGGCGGCTCGGCCGCCCTGGCCGGCGGCGCCACCCCGCCGCTCGGGTAGGGGCTGGCGGCCGGCGGGCTCGGAGCCCTGAGCACGCGGCCGCCGAGGGCAAGCGCCTGGATCGCGGTCCCCTGCGCCATGCCGCTCGTCCACGGCGGCGTGCCGCCCTCGAACCAGAAGAAGTACTCCCACGTTGCGAAGCCCGCGCGCTGCGACGTGAGGCTGACGAGGCGGTCCAGGCGCAGCCGCAGCGAGTTCTGCGTCGCGACGCACAGCCGGCCGAGCTGGCGGCAGTACTCGGCGACGGCGGCCGCGCGACCCCAGTTGGCCAGCGGATGGAACTGGATCCCCTGGCCGGGGAAGTGCTGCCACAGGATCAGCTCGCCCGGGAACGTCACACGCTGGCCTGCCGAGATGCGTGGACGGCGCTGCCAGAACTCGGCGTTGCGCGAAAGCTGCCGGAAGACGACCGGCATCCGGGAGGCCGACAGCCCGCCGCGCGCCGCGAGCTTCTGGACCGCGACCATCACGTTCGCCAGCTGGGTGCGGCAGCGACCGCCGAGGCGGTTCCGGATGCCGGCGGCGTTGCGGTAGATGCGCAGGTAGCGCTCGTGCTCGGCCGGCGTGATCGCGCGGCGCCGCAGCGCCGAGTCGACGGTGGCGACCACGCCGCCGCCGGCCGCCGCCGCGGGCGGGACCAGCCGGGGCGCCGGCGCCGTGCGCTCGGACGCCGGGGCCGGCGTCAGGAACGGGTCGCGCTCGACGTGCAGGCGCGGGCCGACGACGATGACGTCGTCGGCCGCCTGGGCCGGGGCGGCAGCGCCGAGCCCGGCCAGCAGCGTGAGTCCTGTGAGCGCCCAGCGGCGCGCGCGAGTTCCCTGCATCGCAGCGATGGTCGAGGCTGCCAGACCCTGGGGGCGCCGTATAGGCTTGCAAGGCCGCGCCCGCAGCGATCGTCACCGCGTCAGGAGACCCAGATGGCCCAGGAACACCTCGATCAGCTCACGCCGATCGACGCGTCCTTCCTGCACAACGAAGGGGAAGCCGCCCACATGCACGTGGGCGGCGTGACCGTCTTCGAGGGCCCGCCGCCCGACATCGAGGACCTGCTCGACCACATCCGCGGGCGCCTGCACCTCGTCCCGCGCTACCGCCAGCGGCTCGTCTTCCCGCCGCTCGACACGGCACGGCCGCTGTGGGCCGACGATCCGAACTTCAACCTCGAGTACCACGTCCGCCACACCGCGCTCCCCGACCCCGGCGACGAGGACCAGCTCCTGCGGATGGTCGCCCGGATCTTCTCCCAGCGGCTCGACCGCTCCAAGCCGCTGTGGGAGATGTGGGCGGTCGAGGGGCTCGCGGGCAACCGTTTCGCGCTCATCACCAAGACGCATCACGCCCTCATCGACGGGATCTCCGGCGTCGACCTCGCCACCGTGCTGTTCGACCTCGGGCCGGTGCCGCGCGACATCGAGGCCGGCGAGCCGTGGAAGCCCCGGCGCGATCCCTCGACCCCCGAGCTGATCGCGGCCGGGCTGCGCGGCTACGTCGAGGCCGGCGCGGGCGCGGCGGTCCGGGCGGCCGGCTCGGTCGCGCGCCCCGGCGCCGCGGTCGAGCGGGCGCGGGAAGCCGCCGAGGGCGTGGGCGAGATCGTCTGGGCCGGACTGAATCCCGCGCCCGAGACGCCGCTGAACGTCGAGATCGGACCGCACCGGCGCGAAGTTCTGGGCGCCGGCGATGACCTCGGCGCCGAGCGCCTGCTTGGAC
>CAZEKK010000229.1:0-4745 GCA_964512905.1 uncultured Solirubrobacteraceae bacterium | reverse complement strand
CGCGCCGCGTAGGCATCGGTGCAGTCCAGGACGACGTCGCGGCCCGCCACGAGCGCGGCGGCGCTCTCCTCCTCGAGCCGCTGCGCGATCGGCTCGACGGCCACGCCGGGGTTCAGGCGCGCGATCGCCGCCGCCGCGCTCTGCGCCTTGGGCGCGCCGATGTCGGGCGTCCCGTGCAGGAGCTGGCGGTGCAGGTTCGACAGTTCGACGCGATCCGCGTCGGCGATGGCCAGCCGGCCGACGCCGGCGCCCGCCAGGTAGAGCGCCGCCGGGGAGCCGAGCGCGCCCGCGCCGACGACGAGGACCGATGCGGCGCGCAGCGCTGCCTGTGCCGCGGGGCTCCACTCCGCCATGGCGAGCTGGCGGGCGTAGCGGTCGCGCTCAGCGGCCGAGAGCGCGATGCTGGCGGGCTCGGACATCCCGCCACTACCGTAGCGCCGCCATGGACCCCGGCCCCTTCCTCTTCCTGCACGGCTACCTCGGCTCGGAGCCCGGGCACTGGCAGCGGTGGCTCGCGGCGCGGCTGGCCGCCGCCGGCGCCGGCGTTGCCTTTCCGGAGCTGCCGGACCCCGAGCGTCCGTCACTGCGCCGCTGGCTCGCAACGCTCGACGCCGCGCTGGCCGGCGCCGGCGCCGGCGCGACGGACCGGCTCACCGTGGTGGCCCACTCGCTCGGCTGCCTGCTCTGGCTGCACCGGGCCGCCGCCGCCCCGGCCCCGGCCGTCGGCCGGGTGCTGCTCGTCGCGCCGCCCTCGGCGGCCGCGGCGCCGCCTGCGCTGGCCAGGTTCTTCCCGGCCCCGCTCGACGCGACGGCGATCCAGGCGGCCGCGGGCGAGACGCGGCTGGCGGTGACGTCCAACGACCCCTGGTGCCCGGAGGGGGCCGAGGCCGCCTACGCCCGTCCGCTCGGCCTCGCGCCCGACCGCCTCGGCCCGGCCGGCCACGTCAACCCCGACTCGGGCTACGGACCGTGGCCGCAATGCGAGGCGTGGTGCCTGGGCGCCGCCGCTCGGATCGCGCCCCGGGCTCAGTCGTCGGGCGCGAAGAACGGCAGCGAGACGTAGCGCTCGCCCGAGTCGGGCATCACCACCGCAAGCCGCAGCCCGGCCGACTCGGGCCGCCGCGCGACCTCGAGCGCCGCCCACAGGGCCGCGCCGCACGACATCCCGGCCAGGACGCCCTCGCGCCGCGCGACCGCCCAGGCCGTGCGGATCGCATCCTCGTCGGGCACGGGGATGACCTCATCGAGCAGGTCCCGGTTGAGCACGGGCGGCACGAAGCCCGCGCCGATGCCCTGGATTTTGTGCGGGCCCGGCCGGCCGCCGCTGAGCACGGGCGAGGCTGCCGGCTCGGCGGCGACGATGCGCACGGCGGGGTTGCGCTCCTTGAGGAACTCCCCGGCGCCGGTGATCGTCCCGCCGGTGCCGACGCCGGCCACGAGCACGTCGACGCGCTCGTCCATCGCCTCCCAGATCTCCGGTCCGGTGGTTCGCCGGTGGGCCTCGGGGTTGGCCGGGTTCGAGAACTGGTCGGGGAGGAAGACGTCGTCGCGGGTCGCCATCGCGCGGGCGGCGTCGACGGCCTCGTTCATGCCGCCCATGGACTCGGTCACGAGCACCTCGGCGCCGTACAGGCGCAGCAGCGACTCGCGCTCGCGGCTCATCCCCTGCGGGAGCGTGAGGACGAGGTCGTACCCCTTTGCGGCGCAGACGAACGCCAGCGCGATGCCGGTGTTGCCGCTCGTGGCCTCGACGACCGTGGTGCGACCAGGCTCGATGCGCCCGTCGGCCTCCGCGGCCTCGATCATCGCGATCCCGATCCGGTCCTTCACGCTGCCGCCGGGATTGCCCGCCTCGAGCTTGGCGAAGATCTCCACGTCGGAATCGGGGAGGATCCGGGTCAGCTGGACCATCGGCGTCCTGCCGATGTGCTCGGAAATGTTGATCGGGATTCGATACATCCGCTGGACACGGTACCGGCCGGGTCCGACACGCCGCTGGCTCGCGGCACCCGCCGCGGCTGCGCTCGCCGTCGCCGCCGTGGTCGCCGCCGCGGGCTGCGGGGCCGACGACCCTGCGACCCAGCGGGCCAAGGAGCGCCGCGAGGACACGCTCGCCGCCGAGGGCGCGCTGAAGCTGCGCCTGATCGAACTGCGCGGGATCGTGATCGCCTGCGGCGAGCGCGAGGGCACGTTCCGTGCCTGCGACACGCGCCGCGAACTCGGGCGTGACGCGCTCATCGGGACGCCGTACGGCCGCCGTCCCGGGGATGTCCGGGTCGCCGCGACCGGCACGGACACCTTCACGCTGGCCGGCCGCTCCACGGCCGGCGGCGACCTGCGGCTCGAGCGCCTGCCCAACGGCGCCGAACGTCGCTCCTGCACGCGCCCAGGCCTGGGGATCTGCACCGCCGAGGGCCGCTGGTAGGCGCGGCGGCCGCGCCGGCCCGCACGCGCGGGGCCCGCGGATCAGTCGTAGTCCGCGCGGTCGCGCGCGGCGCGGACCGCCGCGTCGTACGGCTTCCCGTCGCCGGCGTAGCGCGGCGAGGAGCACAGCCGGCGCACGATCGCCTCCACGTCGGCGCGCTCGACGTCGAGCGAGGGATCGCGACCGGACTCCTTGCGCTGCTGCTCCTCGTTGGCGTCCGCGACGACCGTGTCGACGAAGTCGTGCAAGCGCGCCGGGTCCGAGGCGAGCGTCCGGCAGGTCGTGTCGGCCTGCTCGTTGTCGGCGCAGCCCGCCAGGGCGGCCGTAGCGGCGATCGCCGCGAGGATCGGTGCGCAGCGCATGGCCCGCGCAGTATCCCGCCGCCGCCGGACCGGCGCACGGCGGCCGGCGCATCGACGTCACGGCGCGGCGTCCTCGCCGCGGCCCGCTGCCGCCGGCCCGGCCTCGCGCGGCCCGGACCGTGGCGGGGCACGCAGCGCCTGGCACGCCCGCCGGCGCGGCGCTAGGCTCGCGCGCCATGCGACTCGACGTCGGCCGCGGCATCCATCTCCATGCCGCCGAGGCGGGCGACGGCCCGCCGGTGATCTTCTGCCACGGCTTCCCCGAGCTGTGGTGGTCGTGGCGTCATCAGCTTCCGGCCCTGGCCGCCGCGGGCTACCGCGCCGTCGCGCTGGACATGCGCGGCTACGGCCTCTCCTCCGCGCCCGACGACGACGACGCCGACGACGTCGTGGCGCTGGCCGGCGACGTCGTGGGCGCGATCGACGCGCTCGGCACCGAGCAGGCGGTCGTCGCGGGTCACGACTGGGGGGCCGTCGTCGCCTGGCACGTCGCCCGGCTCCATCCGGAGCGCGTCCGCGGCGTGGTCGGCATGAGCGTTCCCGCCACGCCGCGCCCGCCGGCCCCGCCCGCGGGCCTCTTCCGCGAGCACCTCGGCGACGACTTCTACTTCCTGTGGATGGCCGACCCGGAGACGCCCGCGGCGCTCGGCAAGGACGTGCGGCGCACACTCGCGACGACGAAGGTCTGGAACCGCGAGTGGGCGGCCGTCGAAGGCGATCAGCCGCCGACGCCGCCGTTCATGACCGACGCCGACCTCCAGGTCTACGTCGATGCCTTCGAGCGCACCGGGTTCGAGAACCCGCTGCGCTGGTATCGCAACCTCGACCGCAACTGGGAGCTGACCGCCGACGCGCCCGCCACGATCGACACGCCTGCGCTGTTCGTGGGCGGCGAGCGCGACCCCGTGGCCAATTGGATGCCGCCCGCCGTGATGACCGGGATCGTCACCGACCTGCGCGAGACGGTCATCGTGCCCGGCGCGGGACACTGGGTCCAGCAGGAGCGCCCGGCCGAGGTCAACGCGGCGCTGCTGCGGTTCCTCGGCGGCCTCGATGAGTGACGGCTGAGCGGCCCGGCCGGCGCTACGCCTCGGCCGCCGCCGGCACGCGGTGGCGGTGCACGAGGCGCCAGGTGATCCACAGGCCCGCCGCGAACAGCGGGATCCCCATCGCCGTGCGGGCCACGCCGAGGGCCACGACCGCGCCCGCCAGGTAGAGGGGGAGCTGCACGGCCAGGCGGGCGAGGAACAGCCACGCCCACAGCCACGACGCCCGGGTGAAGGCGCGCACCCGGTCGGGACGGTCGCGCCACCCCTTCCCCTCCCCGTCGAGGCGGCTGACGATCTCGCCGACGAGCGGGCGCCTGAGCGCGATCGACACGAGGAACACGCTCGCATAGGCGGCGTTGGCCAGCAGGCCCGGCAGGAAGAAGTTCTCGGCCTTCCCGCTGCGGGCGGCGACGAAGGCGGCGAAGGCGACGCCGACGAGGCCGGTGAGCGCGTGGCGAGCGGATTGCCGGCGAACCAGCCGAGCCGCGGCCAGCGCCAGCGCCAGGCCGACCGCGATCGCGGCGGCGATGTCCGTGTCGGACCCCGAGGCCGTGTAGGCCGTGACGAAGGCCACCGGCGGCAGCGCGGTCTCGGCCATGCCGAGCGGGCCGCCGAGGGCCTGGCCGAGGTCGGTCTGGCGGGCGGACGGGGGTTCGGGGGATGCGGCCACGCACCGATGATGGCGCAGTGAGCGCCCGGGCGGCGCGGAGGCGGCGAGAAGGCTCCCGACGACGCGCTGGCCAGCGAGCCGGGCGCGATGCGGCTGCTCCGAGTCAGCCGGCGCGCCGGTAGTGCATGGCGACCGCGCCGCTGCGGAGCGGCTTCGCCGAGACCAGCTCGAGTCGTCGCGTGCTGGGCAGGCCGCTCTGGTACAGGGTCGGGCCGTGGCCGGCGATCCTGGGGTGGACG
>CAZEKK010000228.1:2974-4750 GCA_964512905.1 uncultured Solirubrobacteraceae bacterium | reverse complement strand
GCTGCCAGGCGGCGCTCGACGCGGAGTGGTATCTGCGCGACACGCCCGAAGTCCCGGCGCCGGTGGGAGTGTCCTCGGGCCAGCCTTCTTGACAAGCTGTAAATAAGGCGGGTAGGCTGCCTAGACTGGGCGTGCCGGCGGATCGGGTTCGGCACGAGCAGCGCTCGACGGGAGGAAGCTCGGATGTCGCACCGCCATCGCCACCGCCGCCAGGTCGTTCTGCTGGCGGCCGCCGTTCCGGCGCTCGCCGCTGCCATCGCGCTCGCATCTTCGGCGACGCCGGCGACCGCGGCCTACGTCGGCGGGCCGGGGACCAACTGCTTCTGGCACTACGGACCGTTCGGCGTCGGCAACGGCAAGGAGAACGTCGCCTTTCCCGAGGCCGGGGCCAACTACTGGGCGACCATCTACGTGCGGCCTCCGGGCGCGGTCATCCGGCTCAAGGGGCGCTACCCGCGCTCGCGCTTCATGTCGTTCATCTCCTACCGGACCGCCGGCACGCCGCTGGACGGCCTGGCCGACTACCAGATCAGGCCCGACGCCGGGTCGACGAATCCGTTCGTGACGGGCAGCCGGCGCGACCTGCCGCAGCGTTCCTTCACCGTCGAACTGATGGGCGCTCCGAACCCCGGCTTCACGCTGCAGGGCGTCGGCGGGCTGCCCGCTCGCAACCGGATCTATCTCTGGGACACGCCGCCTGCGGTCGAGCAGACTGCCGACGGCCCCGGGACGCTCGAGGGCATGGTGATCCGCGTCTATCTCCCCGACCGCCGCGCCGGCCTGACCGGCGGCTTCGAGCTGCCCCTGCCGGAGGTCACGCTGGCCGACGGTAGTCGGCTGACTGGCCAGGCGGCCTGCGACGCCCTGGACTCCGAGGCCAAGCGCAACGGCTCGCCGCGGCTCCCCGACCCCAACGGCCTGCGCATCGACCTGCGGAGCTACCGGGCTCTGCGCTACCCCAACCGGCTGGCCGCGCCGTGCAACGTGCTCGTCCGTGGCTGCCCGACCACGTTCACGCTGCCCGACGCCCTCGTCCAGGTGCGCCGGCCGGTCCCCAGCACCTTCCCGGCGGCCAGCCCGCCGGTGTGGCGCGGCGCCTACGACCGCCGGTACCAGTTCCAGGTCTACACCGGCGACAACGCGCCCGGCGCGGTCCCGCGTCCGGTCCGCGATCCGATCAAGAACCCGACGCGCGGCTTCTTCGGCAACATCTACAACGCCTACGTGGAGACGGTGATCAACCGCAAGTTCGGCAAGGTCGTCGTGGTGCGCGGCAGGCTGCCGACCACGCCAAAGACCTACGGCGGCCAGAAGCGGCTCGGCGCAGGCCAGCTGCGCTTCTACTCGCTCTGCTCGACCGAGGCGGTCGTCACGGGCGTGACGCGGTTCTGCCTCAACGACGAGCAGATCCCCACCGATCGGCGCGGCAACTTCACGGTCGTCGTGAGCCGCCGCGCGGACCGCCCCAAGACGGCCAACGCCGCGCACCGGATCGGCTGGCTTCAGTGGTCGGCCACCGGAGACGGAGACCAGGACCGTGATTTCGGCCGCCTGGTGATCCGCAACCTGCTGCCCCGGCCGTCGTTCGCCCAGGCGATCCAGCGCGGGCGCCGGGCCGGCGACGAGAAGCGGGTCGTGGGGCCGTATCTCCCGACGCTCTCCTACGTCAAGGACGGGGCTGCCTTCGATCGGTCGCGCGGCGGCCGCTAGCGGCCGGCGCCCTCCAGCCCGAGCAGGTAGCGCTTGCGGTCCAGCCCGCCGCCGTAGCCGCCCAGG
>CAZEKK010000228.1:0-2874 GCA_964512905.1 uncultured Solirubrobacteraceae bacterium | reverse complement strand
CTCCAGCCCGAGCAGGTAGCGCTTGCGGTCCAGCCCGCCGCCGTAGCCGCCCAGGCCGCCGCCGGTGCGCAGGACGCGGTGGCACGGCACGACGATTGGCACCGGATTGGCGCCCAGCGCGGTGCCGGCCGCCCGGACCGCACCGGGGCTGCCGGCTGCGGTGGCCACGTCGCGGTAGGTCGCACGCTCGCCGTAGGGGATGCGCGCGGTGGCGGCGAGCACGCCGCGCCGGAACCGTGACCCGGCGAGCGCGAGGTCGACCGGCAGGTCGAAGGCGGTGCGCCGGCCCGCGAAGTACTCGTCGAGCTGGCGGCGGACGTCGTCGAGGCGCGCCGGCGCCTTCACGATGCGGGGCGAGAGCTCGGCGGCGAGGTCGTCCAGCCGCGCGACGGGATCCTCGCCGCCCTCGAACGACAGCAGCACGAGCCCACGCCGCCCTGCCACCACGAGGAGGTCGCCGACCGGGGAGGACGTGAGGGCGTAGGCGAGGTCGGCGGCCCCGGCCTGCGCGGCGGCGGTCGAGGCCGCGGCGGCGGCGCGCGCCGCACGGTCGGGATCGGGCGGCGGCGCCGCGGCAGCCAGGGCACGTTCGAGGTCGTTGGGCGTCATGGCACCCACTCCTTCCTGAGCTTCGCCAGCCCTTCGTGGAGGTTGCGGCGGGCCGCCGCCTCGGAGCAGCCGAGGGCGGCGCCCACCTGGGCGTGGTCGAAGTCGGCGACGAAGCGCAGCGTGACGGCGCCACGCTGCTTGGGGGGGAGGGTCCGCACGAGGGCCCAGAGGGTGCCGTCGGCGGGCTCGGGGTCCGGATCGGCGGCCAGGCCGGCAGCCGGATCCTCGGCAGGGGCGGCCCGCCGGGTGCGACCGCGGTGGGCGTCGATCGCCTTGCGGTGGGCGATCGTGAACAGCCACGCCCGGACGTTGGCGCCCTGGTCCAGCCGCGGGTAGGCCCGCAGCGCGCTGATCACCGTCTCCTGGAAGCAGTCGTCGGCGTCGTTGGGGCCGGCGGCGGCAACGAGGTAGCGGTGCAGGTCGTCGCGGTGGTCGTCGAGGACGTGCTGGAACGCCGGGAGGGGCATCAGGCGTTCAACGCTCGGGGGTGCCCGGGCGTGAGATCGGGTCTGGAGGTCCGGCCGGCGCGCGCCACGGGGTGTGGAAGCGCGGACTGCCGGGCTCGGGGCGGGTCACGTGCCCTCGGCGTCGTGGAAGCCGCCGCCCACGGCGGCCCCGAGGCGGCCCTCGAGCACCAGGTGCCGCAGGGCGGGCGCGGCCCGGTAGCGCTCCTCGCCGTACTCGCCGGCGAGCGCGTCGAGGACGGCGAGCACGTGGTCCAGGCCGATGGCGTCGCCCCACGCCAGCGGGCCGCGCGGGTGGTTGAGGCCAAGCTCCATCCCGGCGTCGATGTCGGCGGCCCCGGCGACACCCTCGCCGAGCGCGAACGCCGCCTCGTTGACGAGCTGGCCGACGATGCGGCCGAGCACGAGGCCGGGGGCGTCGCCGACCCACTCGGCGTGAAGCCCGACCGCCGCGGCGAAGGCCGCGAGCCGCTCAGCCGCGGCGGTCGACGTCGTCGCGGTGCGGGTGAGCTCGATCACGCGCCCTCCGGCAAGCGGCGGAAGCGCATGGAAGCCGGCCGCCGAGCCTTCGGGATCGAGGGCGGCGAGGGAGCCGGCGGCGCAGAGGATCGCCTGCGGGCCGCCCTGCAGCGGCGGGTCGTCCTCCTCGGCGCCGCAGTCGAGGATCAGCCACGGCACCTCGCCGTCCGCGCCGCCGGCCTCGCGCACGTCGAAGCCCGCGGCGGCGGCCGCCGCCCGCAGCTCGCCGGCCACGGCGCCCCAGCCGGCGACGACGAGGAGCCGCCCGTCGCCTCCGCCCGGCGCGGGCGCCGGCGGATCGTCGGGGCGGTGGGGTCCGTTGCGGTAGTCGTGCCACCCGCGCCCCGACTTGCGGCCGGTCCGGCCAGCGGCGACGAGCCGTGCGGTCAGCGGCGACGGCCGCCAGCGCGGCTCGCCGAAGCTCTGGGCGTAGAACGACTTCGAGACCTCGAAGCCGACGTCGGTGCCGACGAGGTCCATCAGCTCGAACGGCCCCATCCGGAAGCCCGCGAGCCGGCAGAGCCGGTCGGCCTGCTCGACGGTCGTGAGGCGCTCCTGGACCAGGCGCAGCGCCTCGAGGCCGAACGGCCGGTTGCAGCGGTTCACGACGAACCCGGCCACGTCGGCGGCGCGGATCACGCGCTTGCCCATGGCTTCGCCCGCCGCCGCGGCGCGCGCGAGGGCGTCCGCGCCGGATTCCTCACCGGCGACGAGTTCGACCAGGCGCATGAGGGGCGCAGGGTTGAAGAAGTGCAGGCCGACGACGCGCTCGGGCCCCGGCGTGCCGGCGGCCACCGCGGTCACGAGCAGTGACGACGTGTTCGTGGCCAGCACGCAGTCGGGGGGCACGACCGCGGCGAGGCGCCCGAAGAGGTCGCGCTTGAGCGCGAGATCCTCGGGGGCGGCCTCGACGACCAGGTCGCACGGAGCGAGGTCCTCGACCGCCGGGGCTGTGGCGATGTGCTGTGCGGCGGCCGCCGCGTCTGCCGCGCTCCAGCGGCCCCGGGCTGCACCGCGCTGCAGGTCGGCGGCGATCAGCGCCGGCGCCGCGGCCAGGGCATCGCCGACCGGATCGTGGATGCGGACGGCCATGCCGCCGAGCGCCGCCGCCTGGGCGATGCCGCGGCCCATCGTTCCCGCGCCGCAGACGCCGAGGATCCGCGGTGGCGCGGCGGCGCTCACGACGGGATCAGCGCGTTGATGCCCGTCGCGGCCCGGCCGATGATGAGCTTCTGGATCTGCGAGGTGCCCTCGTACAGCGAGGTGACGCGCACGTCGCGGT
>CAZEKK010000227.1:2448-4751 GCA_964512905.1 uncultured Solirubrobacteraceae bacterium | reverse complement strand
TCTCGCGCTACGGGATGATCGCCTTCGCCTCCTCGCTGGACCAGGCCGGCCCGCTCACTCGCACCGTCGGCGACGCGGCGCTGCTCTTCCGCCACATGGTCGGCCAGGATCCGTGCGACTCGACCTCGCTGCCGTACCCCGGCGGCGTGCCGGACCCGCAGGCGCAGGACCTCGCCGGGCTGCGCCTCGGCGTGCCCGAGGAGCTGACCGCCGAGGCGTCGGGCCTCGAGCCGGGCGTCCGCGCCGCCTTCGAGGCGACGCTGGCCCTCGCCGAGCGACTCGGCGCGTCGATCGAGCCCTGCCACCTCCCGCACGCGCCGCACGCGCTGGCCGCCTACTACCTCATCGCCCCCGCCGAGGCGTCGTCGAACCTCGCCCGCTTCGACGGCGTCCGCTACGGCCTGCGCGTCGACGGCGAGGACGGACTCGAGGCGATGTACACCCAGACCCGCGCGGCGGGCTTCGGCGCCGAGGCCAAGCGGCGGATCATGCTCGGCACCTACGCGCTCTCCAGCGGCTACTACGACGCCTACTACGGACGCGCCCAGAGGGTGCGGACGAAGATCGCCGAGGACTTCCGGGCCGCGTTCGACGCCTTCGACTTCGTGGTCACGCCGACCGCACCGGGGGTCGCCTTCCCGCTCGGGTCGAAGGTCGACGACCCGCTGGCGATGTACCTCAGCGACTACTGCACCGTGCCGATGTCGCTGGCGGGCATTCCGGCGATCTCGATCCCGGCAGGCCTGAGCGAGGGCCTGCCCGTGGGCTTCCAGATCGCCGGCCCGGCCTTCAGCGAGGCCCGGCTGCTCGACGCCGCCGGCGCGCTCGAGGCTGCGATCGGGTTCGACGCCTCCCCCGGTCGCGCGGGAGGCGGCGGATGAGCGCCTGGGAGCCGGTCATCGGGCTGGAGATCCACGTCCAGCTCTCCACCGCGACGAAGATGTTCTGCGGCTGCGCGCTGTCCTTCGGCGAGGAGCCCAACACGCGCACCTGCCCGGTCTGCCTCGGGCTGCCGGGAGCGCTCCCGGTCGCGAACGCCGCCGCGATCGACGCGGCGGTGAAGATCGGCCTGGCCCTCGGCTGCGAGATCGCGCCGCGGTCGATCTTCCACCGCAAGAACTACTTCTATCCCGATCTGCCCAAGGGCTACCAGATCAGCCAGTACGACATCCCGATCTGCGCGGGCGGCCGGCTGGGCGAGGTCCGCCTGCACCGTGTCCACCTCGAGGAGGACGCGGCCAAGCTCGTCCACGTCGGCGCCTCCGGCCGCATCCACGGGTCCGACGCGAGCGTCGTGGACTTCAACCGGGGCGGCACGCCGCTGGTCGAGATCGTGAGCGAGCCCGACATCCGCTCGGCGGGCCAGGCGCGGGAGTGGCTGACCCTGCTGCGCACGACCCTGCGCCAGCTCGGGGTCAGCGACGTGAACATGGAAGAGGGGTCGCTGCGCTGCGATGCGAACGTCTCGGTCCGGCCCGCCGGCACCACGGCGCTCGGCGTCAAGACCGAGCTGAAGAACATGAACTCGTTCCGCTTCATCGAGCGCGGGATCGACGCCGAGATCGCCCGCCAGGTCGGACTGCTCGAAGCCGGGGAGGCGGTGGTGCAGGAGACGCTGCACTTCGACCCGGCGACGGGATCGCTGACGCCGCTGCGCTCCAAGGAGGAGGCGCACGACTACCGCTACTTCCCGGAGCCCGACCTCGTCCCGGTCGCGGTCGACGTGGCGATGATCGAGCAGATCCGTCATGAGCTGCCCGAGCTTCCCGCCGCGCGGGCCGAGCGGTACGAGGGCGAGTTCGGGCTGCCCGAGGACACCGCGCGCGTCCTGGCGTTCCGGTCGGACTGGGGCCAGTTCTTCGAGCGGATCGTGCAGGCCGGCAGCGCCCCGCCGCAGATGGTCGCCAACTGGGTCACCGGCGAGCTGTTCGCGCTCGTTGGGGACCAAGACCCGGAGGCGATCGCCACGAGCGAGCCCGAGGTCGCGGCGCTCGTCGGCCTCGTGCACGACAAGACGATCACGCCCGCGGCGGGCAAGCAGGTGCTCGCGCGGCTGGTGGAGGAGGGCGGCGACCCGGCCGCGATCGTCGAAGCCGAAGGGCTGGGGGCGATCGGCGGCGGCGACGAACTCGGGCCGCTGGTCGCGGCGGCGATCGCCGCCAATCCGGACGTCGTCGAGAAGCTGCGCGGCGGCAAGGGCAGCGCCATCGGCGCGCTCGTGGGCCACGTCATGCGCGAGACGAAGGGCCGCGCCGACGGCGGCGAGGTCCAGCGGCTGATCCGCGAGCAGCTCGGGCTGTAGG
>CAZEKK010000227.1:0-2348 GCA_964512905.1 uncultured Solirubrobacteraceae bacterium | reverse complement strand
GATGCCCCGCCTGATCCGCATGGACCACACCGGCCACACGACGCTCGCCGAGTGGACGCCGTCCGATCCCGCAGCGGTCGAGGCGGCCGCGCAGGCGTTCCGCGAGCAGCTCGAGGAGGGCTACTACGCCGTGGTCAGCGAGGGGGAGGGAGCGGCAACCCAGGTTCGCGAGCTGCCGGCGGACGCCGACCTCGTGATCCTGCGGCGCCCGATCGCCGGCGGGTAGCCGGTGGGGACCGCCGCCCGCTCGCCCGATGCCGGCGGGCCGATGCCCGCCGCGACCGCTCCGCTCGCCGAACAGGCCGCGGTGCCGTGGCGGCCGCGCGCCGACGAGGCGGGCCTGCGCGCCCGCGGCCGGGTCTGGACGCTCAGCACGGTCGCCCAGACGGTCCCCTTCGGTGTCGCGGCGGGCGCGTTGATCGCGCTCGAGCCGCTGTCGGCGCCCGTCGCGGCGATGGCGCTGGTCAAGGCGTGCCTGATCCCGGCCCTCTACGCCCAGCGCGGCGCCAACGTCGCCCGCCCGCGCCCCGGCGGCGCCCGCGACGATGCGGCCGCGACGCGCGCCACGGGCCTGCTTGGCGACCTCGTCGGGCACGACGCGCGCGCGACCTACCGGGAGACCGGCCTCGTGCCCGAACGCGGGCGCTTCGGCATCTGGCTGCTCGGCGAGCGCGGCGCGCTGCTCGTGCGCCCGGGCGGGCGGCGCGTGCACTGCTACTGCGTCGGCGTGCCGGACCCAGACCTGCCCGCCGCCGACCGGACCGCCCACCTGCTGCTGGCGCTGCGCGAGGACGAGGCCGGCTTCGCCACCGTGGCCAACCTCGCCTTCAGCGGCGCCGCCTGGCGGGTCCGCGCCCGCATGGACCGCCGCCAGCGGCCGGCGCTTGCGGCAGCCCGCGCCACGGCGTGCGGCGATCGGGCCGCGGCCGCCGCCGGGCCGGGCCGGGCGCTGGAGACCGCCGCGTGACGCACGCGAGCGGCGGCGCCCGCGGCAGCAGGACGGTCGAAATCCGCGCCTGAGCAGCGGATTCGTCACACGATCGTCACGCCAGCATCACGGCCTGGCAACACGGCCGGCGCGCGGCACGTCGACCATCGTGATGCGCCCGATGCCGACCGTGTGTCCAGGACGGGCGAACCGATTGTGGACAGCGAGACCAAGAGACCGAGAGCGAGTGGCGCCACGATGAAGCCCATGATCACCGATGCGGTCATCGCTCGGGCCCGGCTCGCGAACGGCTCGCGGCCCGGGGCCCGGCGGCCCAACGCCGGCGTGCGCCACCACCGGGCCGCCGCCCTGAAGCTCAACCCGCGCCCCGCGTCCCCCGCCGACCGCTTCGCCCATCTGAAGCGAACCTACGACTGACCGCGGGGGCCGCTGGCGGCCAGCGGCTACCCTGTGCCGATGGGTGACTCTCTGAAGTCCGTCGGGCGCAGCGCCCTCGCGATCGTCGTCCTCGTGCTGGCCGTCGCCGTCGCGCTCAAGCTCCTGGTCGGCGCCGTCGCCGGCGTCCTCGGATTCCTGTTCTGGATCGTCATCGTCGGCGTCATCGCCGCCGGGATCATCTGGGCAGTGCGCGTGCTCTTCTGACCGGCCGGAGGTCGCGGTGGCCTACGTCTTCATCGCGGTCTGCTTCGCCTTCGCCGGCGGCATCGTGGGCAAGCTCAAGGGAAGCTCGTTCGTGCTGTGGTTCCTCATCAGCGGCCTGCTGCCGGTCGTCGGCCTGCTCGCCGCCCTCTTCTACCGCGTCGAGTCCAACGAGCCGCGGCGGCGCTGCCCTCGCTGCGGCAAGGTGACCAAGCTCTACGACGCGGTCTGCACGCGCTGCGGCCTGGACCTCGAGTACCCGGACGAGGTGCTGCCGTCCGAGGCCGCCGTCCGCGAGCAGATCGCCGCCCGCTCGCAGGGCGGCTGATCCGGCCCGTCGGCATGGGCTTCCAGGCGCGTTTCCGGCCGCGAAGGCCGGAAATCCGCTGCTAGACTGGCCCTCTGCGCCGCCGCGCCCTGCCGATTCGGGGCGAGCGGCGCGTTCCCGTCCCGCGCGACCCGCGAAAGGAGGCGAGCGCATGCGAGCCGTCGATGCCCTGATGGAGTGCCTGAAAGCGGAGGGTGTCGAGGTCGTGTTCGGCCTGCCCGGCGGCGCGAACCTCCCGACGTACGACGCCTTCTACGACGCGGGGATCAAGCACATCCTCGTCCGCCACGAGGCCGGGGGAGGCCACGCCGCCGAGGGCTACGCGAAGGCAACCGGCAAGGTCGGCGTGTCGCTGGGAACCTCGGGACCCGGCGCGACGAACCTCGTGACGCCGATCTGCGACGCGATGATGGACTCGGTTCCGGTGGTCTT
>CAZEKK010000226.1:0-4752 GCA_964512905.1 uncultured Solirubrobacteraceae bacterium | reverse complement strand
CCGACGCCGTGCCGGCGGCGGCGGGAGCGGTTGCGTGATTCTGGCTGCTCTGGCGACCGTTCTGACTCAGCCGGTGCCGGTGCAGCCACCCCGCTCGGATCGAGTGAAGGATTCCCGTCGTTCAAGCGACGGATTTCCTTCACTCGATGGCCGCGGGGGCACGAGCCGGACCGCGCTGCCCGCCCACGCCGCCGCGAGCGCGGCAACACGGACTCAGTCGTCTCGGCGACCCGTCCGGACTCGCGCACGCCATGCGTGCCGTGGCCCGCACACGTCAGCGGATCGAGCCCGAGTGTCGAGGTGTGCAAGCGCCGCGTTGCCCCCCGCGCACGGGCGGCGACGGCGCTGGGCGTTATGGCAAGCGCGGGAGGAGTCGCCGTCCGACCCGCGAAACCCGAAAGCCGATGGACGCGGTCACCGCACAGCGCACGCTGGTCAAGTCGCCCCCGGAGCTGTGGTCGGAGGTCAGCGACGCCGCGTCGCTGGCCAGGCACCTCGGGGAGTTCGGCGAGATTCGCATCACCCGGACCGAGGCCGAGACCACCGTCGCCTGGGAGGGCGAGCTGGCAAGCGGCACGGTGGAGCTCGAGCCCTCGGGCTGGGGGACGCGCGTCACGCTGACAGCGGAGCCGGTGGCGGTGGATCCGCCGCCGCGGGAGTCGAGCAGCGCCGCTGAGGAAGACCTGCCTGCCGCGACAGACGCGGAGGCCGCGACAGACGCGGAGGCCGCGACAGACGCGGCCGACCCCGAGGAAGCCCTGCTCGGCAAGCCCGCCCGCGTCCCCGCCCCCGCGCCCGCCGCCCCCGTCCCACCTCCCGCAGCGCCCGCCTCCGCACCCGCGTTCCCTGCGGTCGCGCCCGAGTCCGAACACGGCGTGGGCGAGCCCGCCGCCGCAGTGTCCGAGAGCGAGGTCCCGGAACCGGAACCTGCACCCGGCGCACCCGACCCGCCACCAGCGGCGGCAGCGGCGAGCTGCCAGCCCAAGCCGGTCTCGGTCACCGCCGAAGCGGACGCCGAAGGCAGCGACGCCCCGGCCCCACCCAGGCGCGGCTTCTGGGCGCGGCTGTTCCGCCGTACCCATCCGGGCCCCGCGCCACCATCGGACGCGGACCCAGCTGGCGACGGCGCGGCGGAGGGGCCACCCGACGAGGCCTCGACCGCTGCCCTGCCCCAGACCGAGCAGTGGGACGCCATTATCAGCATCGCTCCGGCGGCGGCGCCCGCCGACGCCGCGCCGCCGGCGCAGTCCGACCCAGCCCAGCCGGCCCCTGCAAGCACGCCGGCCCCCGCAACGCAGGCACCCCCGCCGCCCCCGTCACCCGCGCCGGCCCCCGCACCCGTCGACACCAGCGACGACGGCCCGGTCGCCATGCGCCCGGATGCTGCCCCGGCGGCGCCCGGCCCGTCGCGTGTCACGCCGACCGCCATGGACGGCCAGCCAGCCGAGGCGACCTCCAGCACTGCGACCGTCGCCGACAGCACTGCGACCGTCGCCGACAGCACTGCGACCGCCGCCGACACCGAGGCTGTCCTCGCGCACGCGCTCGAGTCCCTCGGGGCGGCGCACCACCGGCCGTTCTCGCGCGGCTGAGCCGCACCCGCACGTCCCCGCACCGGCCCTGGAACCGGGCGCGCCCAAGTCCCTCCGCAACTGACCGCAGTTCAGTTACGCTGGACGGCGCGGATGAGGAGCCGCGACCCGATGACCCACGCCCGCTCCCGTGCGGCCGCGCTGCTGGCGGTCACGGTCGCAGCCGCATGCGCCGCAGGCCTGGCCGCGGAGACCGCCGGCGCCGCTGCCTTCGACGTGACGAGCTTCGCCGCGGGCACGGTTGGTGCCGCCAACGCGCCGGCCGTCCCGCTCGCCGGCGCCCACCAGGACGTGCGCGTCCAGGCCACGTTCACCGCCTACAACCTGTTCGACCCGCCGCCGCGACCGCGCAGCTTGCGGATCGACCTGCCGCCCGGCCTGACCGGCAACCCCCGAGCCGTCCCGCGCTGCCCGCGAGCCGAGTTCGCTGCCGACCAGTGCTCATCCGGCACGCGAGTGGGCGCCGCCGACGTGCGCGCGGTGGCCTGGGGCGGGCTTCTGCCGATCGAAGCCACCGGCGACGTCTACAGCCTCCAGCCGGCCGGCGAGGAGCCCGCACGCCTCGGCGTCATGATCCGGGCGTTCGGGCTCGTGAAGCTGCCGATCGAGTCGCCGATCACGCTGCGGCCCGACGATGCCGGCCTGTCCGCCTCGATCGAAGACCTGCCAACCACCGCGCCGGTCGCCGGGGAGATCTGGCTGGAGCGAATCGGGCTGACCCTGCTCGGCACGCCCGCAGGTGCGTCCGCGCCCTTCCTCACCACGCCGACGTCGTGCATCCCGGCCCGCTCCGTGCTCACCGCCACGAGCTACGGGATCCCCGCCGCGCAACGCACCGCCGCCGCCGTGCTCACCCCGCAGGACTGCGCGGCCGTCCCGTTCACACCGGGCGTCACCGCCGAGGCCGATCCTCCCGAGCCGGGCGTGCCGGCCGCGGTGACGGCCAGCCTCACGCTGCCCGGCGACGCCGCCGTACGCGCCCAGTCCCACGTCCAGCGGGCCGAGGTCGTCCTGCCGGACGGCATCGCGCTCTCCCCCGCCGTGGCGAACGGGCTGACGACCTGCACGGACGGCGAGTTGGGCCCGCCCGCCGATCCGGCCGCCTGCCCGGCCGCCGCGCAGATCGGCACGGTCGCCTTCGACACGCCGCTGCTCGGCGTCCTCGGCGGCCGGGTGTTCCTCGGCGCCGCCGCCCCGGCCGACCCGTACCGCCTCTTTGTCGCGGTCGACGAGCGCGGCGTGCGGCTCAAGCTGCGCGGAAGCGTCCGCCTCGACCCGGACACCGGTCGAATCACCACGGTCTTCAACGACCTGCCGCAGGTTCCGTTCACCCGGTTCTCGCTCGCCTTCCGCGGCGGGAGCCGGGCCGTCCTCTCGACGCCGCGCACCTGCGGCGCGCGGACGGTGACGGCCCGTCTGATGCCGTGGCGCGCCGCGCCGTCGTTTGCGTCCGGCGCCGACGTGCGTATCGAGGGCACGCTGGCCATCGGCGGCGATGCCTGCGCCGCCGCGACGCCGTTCCGCCCGACGCTCGCCGTCTCGGCGTCGAACACCGCCGCCGGCGGCGATCCGGGCGCGCTGAGCGTGACCGTCGCCCGGCCCGACGGCGACCAGCTCATCCGCCGCCTCACGATCGACCTGCCGCCCGGCCTGCTCGGCCGTATCGCTTCCGTCCCGGCGTGCCCCGAGGCCGACGTCGCCGCTGCCGCCTGCGGCGACGCCAGCCGAGTCGGCGTCGTCCGCGCCACCGTCGGCCCCGGACCCGAGCCGGTCGCGCTCGACGGCACGGTCCACGCGACCGGCCCGTCGGGTCGCGGGCTCGCGGGGCTGGCGATCGTGCTCCCGGCCCGCGTCGGCCCCTTCGACTTGGGCACGGTCGTCGTGCGGGCCGGGATCTCGGTGCGGGCAGATGGCGGACTCACGGTGACCACCGATCCGCTCCCCGAAATCGTCGGCGGCGTGCCGATCGCGATCCGCACGCTGGCGCTCTCCCTGGACCGGCCCGGCTTCCTGCTCAACCCGACGTCATGCTCGGCGCTCACCGTGCATGCCGTTCTCGACGGCGACGGCGGTGCGACCGCCGAGCCCTCGGCCCCGTTCCAGGCCGCCGGCTGCGGCCGGCTCCCCTTCCGCCCCGTGGTGACCGCCGCCCTCAGCGGCACCCTGGCAGCCGGCGGCAAGCCCGCACTGCGGGCAGTGATCACTGTGCCGCCGGGCCACGCCGCCGTCCGCCGGGCCGCGGTGACGCTGCCGCGGCAGGTCCGCATCGCGCTCGGCTCGCTGGCTACGGCGTGCACGTCCAGCCAGTTCGCGGCGGGACGCTGCCCGACCCGGTCCCGACTTGGGTCGGCGGTGGCCATGACGAGCCTGCTGCCGGCGCCGCTGGCCGGGCCCGTCCACCTCGTCGAGCGCCCGGGCGGCGGCCTGCCGACGCTCGGCGTCGACCTGCGCGGCCTGATCCGCCTGCCGCTCGTGGGGGACATCGCCCTGCCGCCGAGCGGCCAGGTCACCACGACGTTCGCCGGCATCCCGGACGTGCCGCTCGAGCGCTTCGACCTCGTCCTCGACGGCGGACCCGGCGGCGCATTGGCCGCCGTCGAGAGCCTCTGCCGCGGGCCGGCTCCTGAGATCGCCGGCGCGTTCACCGCCCACAGCGGCGCGCGGGCGCCGAGCCGCCGCGTGGCCGCCACCCCGGGTTGCTCCAGCCGGCCGGTCGCCGCCGCCGTCCTGCGCGGCGCGGGCACCTCCAGACCGCGGCTGGCGCTGAGGATCGTGGCGGCGCGCCGCGCGCCTGATCTCCGGTCCGTCACGGTCGTGCTGCCGCCGACGATCCGCGGCGTTCCGGCCGCAACGCGCACCCGTGTCACGGTCCGGGCGGGCGACCGGCGCCTGGCACGCGGAGTCCGCTTGGGCACACGGCGCCTGACGGTCACCGGCCTGCCGCGCGGGACACGGTCGGTGACGGTGTCGATGGACCGCGGCGCGCTGGCCTCGCGTCGAGCCCGTCTGGGCTCCGGCACCTCGCGCTTCTCGCTGCGGATCGGCGACGCCGGCGGGCGGGTCAGTCGTGTGACCGTGCGCGCGCGACCGCGGCGGTAGGCGGGCGGCCGGCGACCGCCCCGCCCGACTACCATCCCGGCCCTCATGCGCCAGCACTCCC
>CAZEKK010000225.1:1318-4763 GCA_964512905.1 uncultured Solirubrobacteraceae bacterium | reverse complement strand
CCGATGCTGACCCGCCGGTAGAGGTTGATCACGTCGGGCACCCGCATGCGGATGCAGCCGTGCGACGCGTTCGAGCCCAGGCTCCAGAGGTCGGCCGTCCCGTGGAAGCCGACCGACCCGGTGATCCCGATCCAGCGGGCCTTGAGCGGATTCTGGGCGCTGCCGCCCGGGATCACCGAGCCGCCCAGGCTGCCGGCCCAGGAGCTGGTCGGGACGCTCCACGACGGGTTGACCTGCATCGAGCGCACACGGAAGTGGCCTTCCGGCGTCGGCCACGCGGACTGGCCGACCGCCACCTTGTAGCGCCGCACGACCCGCAGGCGGCGCCAGACCCGGACCTTGTGCTCGCCCTTGGAGACCGTGATGATCAGCGGATAGCGGCGCTTGAGCGCTGCCCGGTTGACGGCGCGGATGCGCCGCACGCGCCAGCGCAGCGTCCGCGGCGCCGCCGGGTTGGCCAGCGTGGCCAGCACCGTCGATGCCAGGCGGCCCCGGCCGGCCAGCCGGCGCCCGCTGCGCGACCGGGTCGTGCGCAGCGCGCGCACGCCCCAGATCAGGCGGGCGTTGCGCCGGCGCACGCGCGTCCGCCGGTCCGCGCGGGCGACGAACGCGCGCACCGCCGCCCGGTCGGGCGCGATGCGCAGGCCGATGCGCACGTCGACGGTCGCGCCCGTGCGCTCCGCCGCGGGCAGGCGGCGCAGGGCGCGCTGGGCGCCAGCCCAGGCGCGGTCCACGAGGACGCCGGGGTCGACCCTCACCCCGGCGCGGCGCGGAGTCAGGACGACGCGCCGCCCCGCGGCGACCACCGCGACCGGGCGGGAGAGCGGCGCGGCGATCCGCGCAGCGACCTGGTCGCGCGCCTCGGCCTCGGTCATGCCGCTGACGTCCAGGCGCCAGATCGCCACGCCGGACGGGAAGCGCGGGGCATCGGGCCCCGGCGCCGGCGGCCCCAGCCCACCCGAGGCGGCGGACGCCGCAGCGGGCGCGCCGAGCGCCGCGCCGGCCAGGGTGAGCACGAGCGCGAAACGCAGCAGCGGTGTGACGGGGGCGCGGCGCATGGCGGGCGCGGAGGTCGCGCGGCGGCGACCGTAGCAGCGCCCGGCGCCCGCCTCGCCCGCTGCACGATCACGTGCACCGGGCAGGAGCGCCCCGCCCCGCGCCGACGGACGCCGGCAACGGGGCGCATGCAGCGATCAGCACGCGCCGCCGTGGGGCGGCGCGCCTGGTCGCGTCACGCGGGGTCGACTAGTTCAGGGCGCCCTTGAGCGCGCTGGCGGCCGAGAACTTCGCGGCCTTGGACGCGGCGATCTGGATCGTCTCGCCCGTCGCGGGGTTGCGGCCCTGGCGGGCAGCGCGGTGCGACACGGAGAACTTCCCGAAGCCGGCGACGGAGACCTCGCCGCCGCCAGAAAGCTCCTTGGAGATGGCGTCGAAGACGGCCTTCACATCGTCGTCGGACACCCCGGCCTTGCCAGCGAGTTCTTTCCTGTTCACGGCACGAGCTCCTTCCGTCGGAGTTGGACTTCGGGCCACGCTAGCGACCGCGTCGGAGGGAACGCGGCCAGATCGCCCGAAATCGCTGCGAATTCCCGCGCTTTGCGTGGTTCGGATCGTGCGCCAGGCTCCCGCGCACTCCGCGCCGGTGCCGGCAGACGCCTACAGGCGCGGCCCGTTTCGGCTCATGGCCGCTTGCGCGCGTAGATCGCCTCGGCGACGACTTGGAGATCGGCGAGCAGCCCGCCCTGGGCGCGATGGATCGACGCGAGGCCGAGCCGCTGCTCGAAATCGCCGAGCTCGCCGCCGTCCGACCCCGCCACCCAGCGGACGGCCTCCGTCCCGATGGTGAGGGCGGCGCCGCGGGCGTTGACGCGGCTGACCGCGGCCAGCGCATTGGCGCGCAGGCCGCGGGCCGCCTTGGGATTCAGCTGCTTGGCGGCCGCCCGCTGCGCGCGCCGGGCGAGCGCGGCGGCCCCCTCGGCCTGGGCGATCAGGGCACCGAGGCGAAGCAGGACGTGCTGGTGGCGGGTCAGCTTCTCCACGCGGCAGCGCTCGAGCAGCGCTGCGAGAGCCCCGTAGGCCAGGGCGGCGACGTCTGCGCCGACGGCGGGATTCTCGGCGTGGAGCGCATCGAGCTCGCGGGCGCGGGCGTTGTAGTAGTCGCCGCCCGACTTCAGGTGCTCCTGCCAGCGGCCGCGGGCGATCGTCATCTCCATGATCTCCGAGGTGCCCTCGTAGATCCTGGTGATGCGAACGTCGCGCTTGATCTTCTCGACCATGTAGTCGTGCGTGTAGCCGTAGCCGCCATGAGCCTGGATCGCGGCGTCAGCGGCGGCGTCGCCGGCCTCGCTGGCCAGGTACTTCGCGACCGCCCCTTCGACGTGGAGCTGCGGCTCGCCCGCATCCAGGCGCTCGGCGGTCTCCTCGATCGCCGCCCTCGCCGCCTCGAGGGCAACGACGTGCGGGACGATCAGCTTGTGCGTGAAGCCCGGCTTCTCGGCCAGCGGGCCGCCGGCCTGGATGCGCTTGCGCGAGTAGGCGATCGCCCGGTCGAGGGCCGCCGAGCCAGCGCCGAGCCCGAACGCCGCAACCATCAGCCGGGTGTAGCCGAACACCTGCTGAGCCTGGACGAGGCCCTGGCCCTCGACCCCCCCGACGAGCCGGTCGGCGTCGACGTAGACCTTCTCGAGGAACAGCGCCGCCGTGTTGCTCAGCCGGATCCCGTGCTTGTCCTCGGGATCGCCGTGGGTGAAGCCCTCGGTGCCGGCGTCGATCACGAACCAGCTCGGCCCGCCCGGAGCCATCGCGAGGACGGTGTAGTAGTCGGCCACGCCGCCGTTGCTGATCCACTGCTTGGCACCGGTGATCCGGTAGCCGGTCACCGCTCCGTCGTCGCCGACCGGCTCGGCCCGCGTCTTGAGCGCACCGAGATCGCTGCCGGCCTCTGCCTCGGTGGCGCCGTAGGCGAACAGCACGCCGTCCTTGGCGATCCGGCTCATGTACGTGCGCTTCTGCTCCTCGGTGCCGCCGACCCTGATCGGGTCGCTGCCCAGGAACGTCGCGAGCTCCGAGGTCGCCAGCCCCAGGTCGATCGAGGCCATCCGCTCGCAGATCCGCGTGACGTCGAAGGCGCCGCCGCCCATGCCCCCGTACTCGAAGGGCACGAACAGCAAGGGAATCCCGAGCCCGTCGCTGGACGACATCTGCGCCACCAGGTCCGCCGGGAACTCGTCTCGTTCGTCGAGTTCGATCAGCGCCGCATCGGGAAGCTCACGCTTCGCGAAGTCGTCGATCGACGCCAGGGCGACCTTCAGCACCTCGGGTTCAAGCTCGTTTTCGTTTGCCACGGATCCTCCTTCGCCTCCACTCGGTCACGAAAGCATGCGACATCGAAGCCTGCCGGCCATCGGCCCCTTGCCCGCGCGCGAGCGTGGAAACTACGGGTTCG
>CAZEKK010000225.1:0-1218 GCA_964512905.1 uncultured Solirubrobacteraceae bacterium | reverse complement strand
GTGCGGCCATGAACATCGCGGTCCCGATCCGCCTGATGCCGAAGGCGGGCGACGAACTCGAAGTCGATGACAGCGGCGCGGACATCGACCGCGAGTTCATCGACATGGTGATCAGCGAGTACGACGACCAGGCCCTCGAGGAGGCCGTGCTGATCAAGGAGGCCACCGGCGCCACGGTCACCGCCGTGGGAGTCCAGTCGGAGGGGATCGAGCAGGCGCTGCGGGTGGCGTTTGCGCGCGGCGCCGACCGGGTGGTCGTGGTGGATGCGGGCGAGCTGCACCCCTACGACGCTCGGACCGCCGCGCTCGCGCTGGCGGCGGCGCTCCGCGACCTGGCCCCCGACCTGGTGCTGATCGGCGTCCAGACGCCATACGACGTCTTCGGCCAGGCGGCGCCGCTGCTCGCGGCGGAGCTCGGGTGGCCGCACGCGACCGTCACCGTCGGGGTCAGCCTCGTCGACGGAGCCGCGCACGTGGTGCAGGAGTACGGCGGCGGCCGGCTCGCGGTGCTCGGCCTGGAGCTGCCGGCCGTGGTCGGGGTGCAGTCCGCGAGCTCGCCCCCGCGGTATGTGTCGATGAGCCGCCTTCGCCAGGCGATGACCGAGGCCACCACCGAGACGCTCGACGTCAGCGTGCAGGCTCCGGGCGTCACGCCGCGGCTCGTCTCGCTTGCCCGGCCCGAGACGCAGGCCGGCGCGACGATGCTCGACGGCGACGCGGCAGAAGTGGCCGCGAAGATTGCGGCGGTGCTGCGTGAACGAGGAGTGGTGAGCTGATGGGCGATGTCCTGGTCTATGTCGACCAGCCGGTGAACGAGCGGCTGCTCGCGTTCGCGCGGCCCCTCGCCGACGCCGCCGGCGGCGCGCTCGTGGCGCTGGTGGCCGGCGGCGAACCTGCCGATGCGGACGGGCTCGCGGCGGCGGACGTCGTGCTCGAGGCGACCCACCCCGCGCTCTCCCCGTACCTCCCGGAGGCGCACCAGGCCGTGCTCGCCGCGGCCATCGAGGCACGCACCCCGGACCTCGTCCTCCTCGAGAACAGCACGGCCGGGTACGACCTGGCTGCCGCCGCGGCGGCGGCGAGGGGCCTCCCCTTCGTCGGCGCCTGCGTCGGCCTGGCGGTGGAAGGCGGGGAGGCGCACGCAACCTGCGCGATCTACGGCGGGCAGCTGCACGCCGCGGTGCAGGCCCCGCTGCCGGCGGTGTGCGCGGTCAATCC
>CAZEKK010000224.1:0-4775 GCA_964512905.1 uncultured Solirubrobacteraceae bacterium | reverse complement strand
GGCGCCGCGCTCGCCCCCGGCGACCCGCCGCCCGGCGCGAACTGACGCGGCGTCCGCGCAGCGGGCGTGCGCCGCGCCCTCGGGCGTCAACGACTCGCGGACGGCCACGGTGCCGCAGGCCCGCGGGGGCAGCCTGCAGGCGAGGGCGGCGGCTGCCCGAGAAAGCCAGCGCGGCGGTGTGCCGCTGCGACTAGGCTTGGCGGCCATGCGTGCGATGGCCAACCTGGCGATCCAGCGGCGCAGCGCCGGCGGGATGGTCGCGGCGCGCCGGATCGTGCGCCTCGCGGTCGCCGCCAGCGTCGGGGCGTGCCTGGTCGCAGGGCTGCTGACGCCCCTCGCGTCGGAGGCGTCCTCGCCCCGGGCGGTTCGGGCCGCGGCGGGCGGCGGCATCCCTGCTCTGGTGAACCCGGCAGCCGATCTCGCCGCCCAGGTCCCGGGCCCGGAGCCGACCTGGGTCGATTCGATCTTCATCGCCGGATTCGTGCGCGGCGGCGGGCACACCTTCGGCGTCCTGGTCCACGCGCTCGCCTTTCCCAACGCCGACCAGCGCAAGCTCTACGTCGCCGTCACCGACACCACCACCGGCTGGTACCGCAACTACGCGGCGGAGATCCCCAAGGACAAGTTCGCGTGGAGCACCGCGGAGCTCCGCATTCGCGCGCCCGGCCTGTCCTGGACGGGCAGCGCCCGCCACATGCAGGTGACAGCGACGACGCCGTGGGGGGCGCTGAAGGCCAGCTTCACCCCGGTGGGCCCGGTCATGAACTACTCCGGGAACGGGCTGATCCGGCTGCTGGGCGACGTCAACTACGAGTACGCCTTCCCGACGATGCGCACCGTCGGCACGCTCACCACCGGGCGGACGACGCGCCGGATCGCCGGCGTGTCGTGGCTGGACCGTCAATGGGGCCCGATCCCGGTCGTGGACCCGTCGATGCGCTGGACGTGGATGAACCTGTCGCTCTCGAGCGGTGATCAGCTCGCCGTCTGGGACATCCGCAACCGCTCGGCGGGGAGCGCCTGGGTCACGGCCCTGCGTCCGGACGGGTCCTACGCGATCGCCGCCGTCCGGCCCCTGGCGCTCGGCGCGGGCGCGTTTTGGACCAGCCCGGTCACACGCAAGACCTACCCCATGCGCTGGCGCATCGACATCCCGGCGCTCCGATCCCGCCTGCAGGTGGCCGTCACGGGTCCGAAGGGCCAGGAGTTCCCCAACGGGCACGTCGAGGCGACCGCGTCCGTCAGAGGCACGCACCAGGGCCGCACGGTCACCGGCACCACGTTCGTGGAGATGACCGGCGACTGGACGCGCCCCCGCTGAGCGATCGGGACGGCCTCGGCGCAGGTCGTCCGCGCCAGCGGCGTGCCGCCCGCGTCAGCGGGCCAGCGCCGCGCAGACGGCTGTCTCCTCAGCGGCGCGCAGCACCCGCCAGACCGCGGGGAGCTGGGCTTCCTGGCTGAGCTGTTCGTTGACCGAGACCGTCACGGAACGCAGCCCGTCGAGCGATGCGGCGAGGAACTGGGTGTAGCCGGGGAAGTTGCCGGTGTGCCCGTACACGGTGCCGCAGCGCGTGCGGTAGCGGAAGACGGCCAGGCCCGCGGAGTTGACGCCTGGGCCGGGCGGCTCGGAGGTGCCGGCGACCCATCGCATCTGCTGGCGCTGGACGGCGCGGCTGAACAGCCGCCGCCCGATGTACCCGCGCGCGAAGCGGTTGAGATCCGCCGGCGTGGTGATCATGCCGCCCGACGCCCAGAACCCCGATGCGGAGAGCGCTTCGCTGACGTCCTGCAGCGGCGAGCCCGGCTCGCGGAGGTAGCCGCGGATGTAGGGGCTGGGCATCAGGTACCCGGATGGCAGGCTCGTCCCCGTGAGTCCGAGCGGCCGGGAGACCCGCTCGGCCAGCAGGCGCTCCTCGGTCCGGCCGGTGACCGCCTCGGCGAACAGCGCGGCGATGACGTTGTCGGTGTTCGAGTAGCGGTAGGACGTGCCCGGCGCGAAGTTCAGCGGCTCGTCGGCGACGAACGTCCACAGCGTCCGCGAGTCGAAGCGGCGCCGCAGGTTCTGGCCGAGCGCCTGCTGGAAGGCCGGGCTGGTCGTGTAGTCGGGCAGGCCGCTCGTGTGGTGCAGCGCCTGGCCGACGGTGACCGAAGCCCAGGCCGCGGGCAGGCCGCGCAGAGTCGAGCCGATCGTGGCCGACAGCTTCAGCCGCCCCTGGCTCACGAGCGACAGGGCGACCGCGCCGTTGAACGCCTTGGCGGTGCTGGCTGTCCGCATGTGATCGCCGATCTGGATCTTGCGGCGCGTGCGGACGTCGGCGACCCCAGCCGTGTGGACGGTGACGTCCGCCCCCCGCTGCACGATCGCCACGGCGCCGGGCGGACCTTGCGAGCGCGCGACGAGCCCGTCGAGCGCGCGGTCCAGCGCGGCGTCGGCCAGCTCGGTCCCGGGCGACGCGGCGGCAGCGCCTGCGGCCATCAGGCTGCCCGCCGTGGCGATGGCGACGGCCACGGCGGGGATGGGGCGGCGCAGCACGGACGGGTACCTACGCCGGAGGACCGTCGGGGATCGCGCCGAGCTGCTGCATCATCGCCATCACGTCGACGACGCCCCAGTGCTCGTGGGCGAGGCCGTCGTCGCCGAACCGGATGATGTCGATGAGCTGAACGTCGATCTGCTTGCCGGTCGCGGGCATGCCCATGAAGTCGCCGTGGTGCGTGCCGGTTGCGCGCGCCCGCACGACGACCGTGTCGCCGCTCGCGATGACGTCCTCGGGGTTCATGCGCAGGTCGGGGAACGCCGCCCGGTACATCCGGAAGAACTCCTTGACGCCGTCCTTGGTCGGTGCGAGGCCCGGCGTCTCCTCGTGCTCGACGAAGTCGTCGGCCAGCATGGCTGCGAATCCCTCGATGTCGCCAGCGCTGATCAGCTGGTAGAAGCGCCGCACCGTGGCTGCGTGGTCCATCGCGATCTCCTTCACCGGGTTGAGGTCGATGGACTCTCCCTTCCAGCGGTCGCCAGGTCAACCGCGACCGGTGCGCTGGGCCGCCTCGGCCAGTCGCGTGGCGTCGGAGCGGCGCCGCGCACTCCCGCCCGGCGACGTGCCGCGCACGGGGCCGGATGTGCGTAGGTCGACGGCGCCGTTCGACCCGGACGACGGGCAGCCGCTTTCCTGAACGCCGCGCAGGACGGCGCCCGCGGGACCGCCCAGCCCGGCCCGACGGAATTCTGATGCGGGTGGGGCGAGAGGATCGTTTCGGGACTACGCCGGCGTGCAGAGCCCGTCCGCCGCCGGTTCGCCGACCCGGGCCGCGACGCGGCGCACCAGTTCCACCGGTGCGCCGATGGCGGCCGTGGTCCGGTAGGTCGACAGGCACAGGAACTCGTCGACGCGGAACGTCACCGACCCGGCCGGGGAGACCGTGATGGCGGTCGGCGCCCCGCTCAGCGGGAGCCGGCGCACCGTGCGGCGGACGACATCGGCGATCTTCAGCAGCCGGCGCGGAGCATCGGCGCAGCCGTAGTCGTAGATGCAGCCGTTGGCGCCCAGCACGAAGGCGGCGGCGGCGACCGAACCGCCCGCGGCGAGTCCGAGCAGTGCCGAGCGCGCGCCGCCGCTCGTGCCCGTGCCGTTGCGGAACGTCGCCCCGAGTGCCAGCGGACGCCGCGACCCGCGGCGGCAGGCCCACAGCTCCGTCCGGTCGCGGACGGTGCGCTTCACCACGACCACGCGCGTTCCAGCCGTGACCGGGATGCCGCCGGCGACGCATACACGGGCCCGCGGCGCGGCGCCGGCGCCTGGTGCCAGGCCCGCGCCGAGGAGCACGGTCGCGCCTGCCGTCGCCGCGAGCCAGGCCGCGGGCCGCGAGATCGGGGATGTGGGCGGGCGCATCGGGCGACGGGCGACGGGACGCCAGGGGCGGCGCCGGCGGCGCCGGAAGAGGATGTCCCGCCGGTGGCGGGCGGGACGGCCAACGTAGCACCGCGCGTCCGGTCGGCGGCCCGCCCGCCGGGGACCCGCGCCGCGAGGGGGCCGGACGCGTCACGTTGCCCGGCGCCGGGTTGCGGTGGCCGCGGCCCATCGGCGATGCTCCGGCGGTCGTGTTGCGAATCCACGAGGACCAGGGCGCCGGCGTGAGGCCTGGCGGCGCCCCGCGATGAGCGCCGCCGGGCCGGCGCGCGTCGTGATCGTGGGGGGCGGCTTCGCCGGTGTCGGCTGTGCGCGCCGGCTGGCCGGCAGGTCCGACGTGCACGTGACGCTGCTGGACCGCCACAACTACCAGCAGTTCCAGCCGCTGCTCTACCAGGTGGCCACCTCCCAGCTGCCGGCGGCCGCGGTTGGGTTCTCGCTGCGGGCGCAGTTCGCCGGCCATCCGAACGTCGACGTGAAGCTGGCCGACGTCGCCCACGTCGACCTGGCGCGGCGCACGGTGACCACCGCGCACGGTGCGACCTACGAGGGCGACGCCCTGGTGCTCGCGGCCGGCGGGGTGCCGAACTACTTCGGCACCCCGGGGGCCGAGGAGCACGCCCTCCCGCTCTACTCGCTGCCGCAGGCCGTGCGGCTGAACTCCCGCATGATCGGCCTGTTCGAGCAGGCCGACCTGCGTCCCGGCCTGATCGACGAGGGTGCGCTGAGCATCGTCGTCGTCGGCGCGGGGGCCACGGGCACCGAGGTGTCCGGCGCGATCGCCGACATGCTGCGCGAGACGATGGCGGTCGAGTACCAGGACCTCCCAGTGGACCGCGCCGAGGTCCACCTCGTGGATCGCGACGC
>CAZEKK010000223.1:3327-4791 GCA_964512905.1 uncultured Solirubrobacteraceae bacterium | reverse complement strand
CGCCATGACGGTCGGCGTGCTCGCCCTCCAGGGCGACTTCGAGGCCCATGCCGCGATGCTGCGGTCGCTCGGCGTCGAGGCAAGGGAGGTCCGCGTGCCCGCGGACCTCGACGGGCTCGACGGGCTCGTCATCCCGGGCGGGGAGTCCACCACGATGACCCTCGGGATCGAGCGCGAGGGCCTGGCCGCGCCCCTGCGCGCGTTCGCGGCGGCGGGGCACCCGATCCTCGGGACCTGCGCGGGGCTCATCATGGCCGACCGGTCGCACCTGGGCCTGATGGACATCGAGGCGCGACGCAACGCCTTCGGCCGCCAGGTGCGCTCCTTCGAGGCCGACCTGGAGATCGCCGGGATCGACGGCCCGCCCGTGCGTGCCGTCTTCATCCGGGCGCCCTGGATCGCCGCTGCCGGACCGGGCGTCGAGATCCTCGCCGAGGTCGACGGCCACGCCGTGGCGGCGCGCGAAGGCGCGGTCCTCGTCGTCGCCTTTCATCCCGAGCTCAGCGGCGAGACCCGCATCCACGAGCGGTTCCTCGCCGACGTGCGAGCCGCCCGGGCCTGACGGGCCGCCGGCAGCCGGCGGCACCCCCGCCGCGGCGGTCGACACGGGCGCGGCGGCGTGCGAGAGTGGCGCCCGTGCGCCGCGTCACCGCGTACCACCGCGACTGGCTCGAGTGCTGCGCCGGCTTGCCGGGCGGCCAGCGGTCCGAGCACGGCGGGGCGCTCGTCGTCGACTCGGGCGTCGCGTGGCCGATCTTCAACGGCGGCATCGGCGGGAGCGCTCGCGATGCGGCGGCGGGAGTCGGCGCGCTCAAGGACGCCGGCCGCCCGTTCTTCTGGTGGATGACCGCCGACGCCGATCCGCAGACCGAGGGGTCCCTCGCCGAGGCGGGCCTGACCTGCTTCGCCCGCGACGAGCCGTGGCAGGAGGCCGAGCGGGCGGCGCTCCCGCCGGCTCCGGCGCCCGACGGCGTCAGCCTTCTGGCGGTCGACGACGAGGCCGGGCATCGGCAGTGGGCGGCCGCCGCGACCGCCGTCTACGAGTTCCCGCCGCCCGCCGAGCTGGGCTGGATCGACGCGGGACGCCGGGGCGGCTGGTCGGATCTGCCCTGGCGGCAGTGGATCGCGATTCGCGACGGTGTTCCGGTCGGGACGACAATGCTGTTCGAGGGCGGGGGCGTCGCCGGCCTGTGGGCGGTCGGGGTGCTGCCCGAGCACCGCCGGGCGGGCATCGGGAGCCTGCTGACGCTCGCGCCGCTCGCCGACGCCGGCGCTCCGATCGCGGGCTTCAGCGCGACGCCGGTCGGGAGCCGCCTCTACGAGTCGCTCGGCTTCCGCCCGACCGACGTGGTCACCCGCTGGCTGTGGCTGCCTCCGGATCTCGGCGTGGCCGACGACGACCTCGCGGTCGCGCGCGGGGCCGTGCGGGCCGACGCCGGCTGACGCGGTCAGCCGGCCCGCAGC
>CAZEKK010000223.1:0-3227 GCA_964512905.1 uncultured Solirubrobacteraceae bacterium | reverse complement strand
ACGGTGTTCTCGGTGACGACCTTGGGCTCGACGAAGTGCAGGAGGTAGTCGGGCCCGCCCGCCTTGGTGCCGGTGCCCGACAGGCGGTTGCCGCCGAAGGGCTGGCGGCCGACCATGGCGCCGGTGATCGCGCGGTTCACGTAGAGGTTGCCGACCGGCGAGCGGGCCACGACGCGCTCGATCGTCCGCGGGTCGCGGGCATAGAGGCCGCCCGTGAGGGCGAAGGGGAGGCCGTCGACGATCGCCATCGCCTCTTCCACGCCGCTGACGGCCTGCACGGCGAGCACCGGGCCGAAGATCTCCTCGTTGAGGACGGCCGATGCCGGCGGCAGCCCGGTCGCCACGGTCGGCGCGCACAGGTGCCCGCCTGCGCCCTGGGGCTCGCGCCGGGCGACGATCTGGCCCTCGGCGGCCGCGATTGCGGCGTAGCGGTCCACGCGCTCCTTCGCCGCGGCCTCGATGACGGGCGGAACGACCGTCGCCGGATCCGCTGCCTGGCCGACGGCGAGCACGTCGACCGCGCCGGCCAGGCGCTCGAGCAGCGCGTCCGCCACGGCCTCGTGGACGAGAACGCGGGAGGCCGCAGAGCACTTCTGGCCGGCGTAGGCGAACGCCGAGCGCGCTATTCCCGGGACGGCGTCGTCGAGGTCGGCGTCGCTGTCGACGATCACGCAGTTCTTGCCGCCCATCTCGGCGACGACCCGCTTGAGGTGGTGCTGGCCGGGGGCCAGGTCCGCGGCGGCCCGCAGGATGTCGAGGCCGACCGGCATGGATCCGGTGAACGCGATCGTGTGCACGTGCGGGTTCCGGACCAGCGCCGCGCCGGCGTCGCCCTCGCCGGGCAGCAGGTTCAGCGCGCCCGCCGGGACGCCGGCGGCGTGCAGCACGGCGACAAGCTCGCCCGCGCACCCCGGCGACTGCTCTGCCGGCTTGAGCACCACGGCGTTGCCGGTGACGAGCGCCGCCGCCGTCATCCCGGCGGGGATCGCCAGCGGGAAGTTCCACGGGGCGATCACGGCGCAGACGCCCCGCGGGGCGTAGCGCAGCGCGTTGCGCTCGCCCGGGGGCTGGATCAGGTCGGGGCCCGCGTCGAGCGCGACGGCACGGCGGGCGTAGTACTCGAGGAAGTCGATTGCCTCGCAGACCTCGGCGTCGGCCTCGGGCCACGGCTTGGCGCACTCGCGGACCGCGAGCGCGGCCAGCTCGAGCCTGCGGGCGCGCAGCATGGCGGCAGCGCGCACCAGCGCGGCCGCCCGTTCCGGCGCCGGGGTGGCCGCCCACTCCGGCGCGGCGTCGACCGCGACGGCCACGGCGGAGCCGGCCTCCGGCGCGCCACCGCGGCCGGCCACGGCCACCGGGTGCTCGGGCGCGCCCGGATCGGCGGACACGAGGCCGTCGTCGGCCCCGCGGTCGCCGCCGATCAGGACGGGAACTCGCAGGGGCAGGCGGGCGTCCAGCGCGGCCAGCGCCGGGGCGAGGCCGGCGCGCACGTCGCCGCGCCGCAGCTCCAGCAGCGGCTCGGGCGTGAAGTCGCCGAGGGCCGTCGTCACGGCGCGGCCAGGAGGTCGTCGAGCGCCGCACCGCTGGCGCGCTCGTGCAGGAACGACTCGTTGGCCGTGTTCTCGAGCAGGCGCCGGACCAGGTACGCCATCCCGGCGACGAGGTCGCCGACCGGGCAGTAGGTCCGCACCCGCACGCCGCGCTCGGCCAGGGCGTGCTGGAGGTCGTCGCCGAGGCCGCGCAGCACCTGGACCTCGAGATCGTCCGGATCCGGGCCCGAGAGGCGCGCGTAGGCGATGCCGTGCGCGACCGAGCGCAGGTTGTGGGAGGCGATCGCCGGGCGCAGCGCGGGCCGGGCGTCGAGCAGGACGCAGGTCAGCGCCTCGAAGGTCCGGTCGCAGGCGGCCTTGTCCTCGAATACGGGCGCCATCCAGCCGTGCTGCCGGGCCTCGACGATCTCGTGATCCCAGTAGGCGCCCTTCACCAGGCGCACGACGAGCGGGTGCTGACGCGGCGTGGCCTGCGCCCAGGCGACGATCCGGTCCAGCACCGCCGGCGCATCGACGAGGTAGGCCTGAACCACCAGCCCCGCGCTGGGTCCGTCGGCGAACGCGTCCTGCGCCAGCAGGTCGAGGACGAGGTCGAGGATCGCGTCGCGGGAGTCCATCGACTCCATGTCGATGTGCAGGTGCGCCCCGGCCTCGTGGGCGTGGCGCAGCAGGCCCCGCAGCCGGGGGGCGGCGTCGGCGGCGCCGACCTCGGGGGCATCGGCGCGCAGCAGCGGCGTCAGCGCCGACACCTTCACCGACAGGTTCACCCGCGGGATCGGCCCGAGCGCATCGCGCTCCAGGCGCGGCCGCCCGGGCCAGTCGGCAGCCGCGCGGGCGAGGACGTCGAGCGCGCCGTGGCAGCGCTCGGCGTAGGCGTCGGCCTCGGCGGCGGTGACCGTCGCCTCGCCGAGGAGGTCGACCGACGCGGCGATCGAACGCTGCCAGAGTCCGCCCAGGACGCCGAGGGCGTCCTTCGGCGTGGCGCCGACGATGAAGCGGTGGGCCATGTGCCGCACGCCCGCCGCCGCGGCGGCGCCGAGTGCGGCCCGGCCGGCCTTGGAGTCCGCCATGCGCATCGCCGCGCGCAGCGCGGGCGGCGGCTCGTCGACCTCGGACAGGTAGCTGGTCAGGTGGCGAGCGAGGTCGTCGAGCGACCGGCACGATGGCACGACGTCGACGAAGCGGAAGAGCGCAGCGCGCAGCTCGAGATCCTCGGAGGCCAGCGCCATCGCGCGGTCGTCGGCGGTGCGGACCGGATGGCGCCCGGGCAGGGGGAAGGCGGCGTCGAGCTCCCGGCCGACGCGCTGGATCTCGGCTTCGAGTGCGGCCGGATCGACGTCCACGGCCTGCGAGGGTAACGCGGTCAGGCGCCGAGGTGGCGTCAGGCGCCCCCGGCGGCCTCGGCGCCGGCGGCGGCGGCGAGCAGCGCATCGGTCGCTGCGGCGGCGCGGGTCCAAGTCAGCCGTGCGGCGCGCGCGAGGCCGGCGGCGCGCAGGCGGTCGCGCTGCGGGCCGACCGCCTCGAGCACGGCGGCCGCGATCGCGGCCTCGTCGTCGGGATCGACGAGCAGCGCCGCTTCCCCGCACGTCTCGGGCAGCGCGCCGCGGTCTGCCGCCACGACGGGCGTGCCGCTCGCCATGGCCTCGAGCACGGGCAGGCCGAAGCCCTCGTGCCGCG
>CAZEKK010000222.1:0-4794 GCA_964512905.1 uncultured Solirubrobacteraceae bacterium | reverse complement strand
TGCCGACGACGAGCACGGCGAGCGCGAGGTCGGGCAGGCGGGCGGGGAGGCGGGGAGTGCGCGGCACGCGACTGGCGCGGGCCTGAGGGGCAGCGGCGCTCATGCCGACGCCGGCGCCGCCTCGCGCTGCGCCAGGGCTTCCCGCAGGCCGGCGTCGACCCGGGCCGCGGCATCCGCCCACGAGTGCGTGGCAACGTAGGCGAGGCCCGCCTCGGACCGAGCGCGCCAGTGATCCGGGTCGGCGAGCAGGCGCGCCATCGCGTCGGCCAGCGCGACGGGCGTCGCGGCGGCGAGCTCGACGGGTCCGTCGGCCCCGAACACCGATTCGGTCGACCGTCCCGCGAGGTCCACGCACGGGAGGCCGCAGGCCAGCATCTCGTTCGGGATCAGGGAGTAGTTGGTCAGCGAGAGGCAGAGGCCGACCGTCGCCTGCGAGTAGAGCCAGGCGAGCTGCTCGGGGCTTGCGACCCCGGCCTGCTCGAACTCGAAGCTGGTCGCGAGCACGCGGACGTCCCCGAAGATCACGACGCGAAGCGACGGGCGACGCCGCTTCAATTCGGCCAGCGCGAGCGTGCCGAGCGAGACCGCGCGGCGCTCGGTGACCGCCCGGCCGTAGAAGGCGACGGTCTCGGCTTCGCGCGCGACGGGCCGGGGCCAGTAGACGTCGTGGTCGACGCCGAAGGTGAAGCTCGTTGACGTCAGCCCGTAGCGGTCGCGCATGATCTCCGCCAGCCAGGGGCTGGCCGCGATGGTGTGCAGGCCGAGGCGGTAGGTCGACTCGGCCAGCGTTCGCTCGACCGAGGTGCCATAGAACTCGGGCTCGTGATCGTGGACGAGGTAGGCGCGGGCGAGGCAGCCCCCGAGCCTCATCACGGGGTACACGGTCTGCCAGCCGGTCGCCACGGCCACGTCAGCCCCGTACCAGCGGTCGAAGCCCTTGAAGACGGGCGCCGCGAGGTCGCCGAAGAACTCGACGATGTTCCCGCGGGTGTAGCCCTCGCCCTCGTCGCGATGCAGGCCGGTGGGGTCGTGCAGCCAGATCGAGCACGTATGCCCGATCGCCTCGAGGCCGCGCACGAGGTGGAAGATCGAGTTGTGGCCGCCGCTGCCGCGGCGAAACGGCGGAATGACGACGGCGACGTGGAGTCGGTCACGTTGCGCCATGCCGGGCACCGGAGCCGCCAGTGGCGAGGCGCCGGACTCGAGGTAGTCCGCCCACTCCGCGTAGAGCGGCTCGCGGGTCCGCGGCGCGATCGTGGCCGTCTCCGGGGGGCCGCCGCCCGGAGCGGCGCCGCGGCCTTCGAGCGACAGCGCCTGCTGCAGCCGCGGCGGCAGCCGGTCGGCCCGCGATCCGAGGGCCGAGAACACCTTGCGTCCGCCGTGATGGACGGTGGACCGGGCCGTCCACCCGGCCAGCGAGCGCTTCGAAGCGCCCTGGCGGCGCAGCCACGCCCGGTCGCCGGCGACCTCGCGGCGAACGTGGCGTGCGGTCGAGCGCACGCCGATCGTCTCGACGTGCCCGATGGTTGCGCGCAGCCCGCGGTACTCGTCGAAGTAGCGCTGCATGAACTCGGCAACCGGGTAGTCGTGGGCGTGGAGGACCGCCGCATCGGGGTGGTAGACCTTCGTCCAGCCTCGGTCGCGCATCTCGGCCGCAAACGCCTGGTCCTCGGCATAGGGGACGTCCGGAAACCGGATCTCCTCCCAGCACGCCCGTGCGTAGGCCGCGTTGACGTTGGAGAGGAAGACCGGTCCGTCCGGGCCTTCGACCACCGGGCGTCCGTCCGTCGAGAAGCCAGCGAAGAACTCGGTCAGCTCGCGCGCGATCATGGGGCTCGTGCCCGGCCGCGGGAGGTGCGGCCCGTACGACGCACCGACCCGGTCCGCGAGCGCGTGGGCCGCCCGGTGGGCCGCTAGCCACCCCGGAACCGGCGTCGCATCCTGGGTGAGGAACAGGATCAGATCGCCCGTGGTGCGCTCGGCGCCGAGGTTGCGGGTGCGGCCGTGGCCGAACTCCTCCGGCGGGATCTCGATCACCTCCACGCCGGCCGCCCGGGCGATAGCGACGGAGCGGTCGGATGAACCGGAGTCGATGATCAGGACCTCATCCGGACCCTCGTCCGCCACGGCGGCGAGCAGCTCGCCGAGGAACCGCTCGCCGTCCTTGACGGGTACGACGACCGACGCCGTGGCCGTCATGTGCGCCGCAGGCGCCGTCGCAGCCGCTGGGCCCCTCGAACGACGGCGCGGGCCGTCCGCATCGTCCCCCGGAAGAGCCGGCCGCCGCGCGTTGCCATTGCGGCATTCAGGTCCAGGCCCCACCGGTCCAGCCAGTACGCGCGCTCTTGCGCATCCGCGACGGCGGCGTTGGCGCGCGCGATCTGCTCGATGTGGCTGGCCTCGAGTTCCGCGACCCGTGACCGAAGCCGCTCGAGCTCGGCCCGCTCGTCGGTGGACAACTCGGTCGTCACAGGTCTTCGGCGACGCGCGGTGCCTCGCGGCTGAACACCACGAGGCCGAGGATGAACAGCCCCACGGTGATGCCGAGGGGGATCAGCAGGAACGCCGGCGATCCCGCCAGGGTGCCGGCTCCGGGGGCGGCGGGGTCGAGCAGCCAGCGGCGCATCTGGGTCGTGAGCACGGCCAACGGATTCGCCATGGAGATCTGCAGGAACGACGGCGGAATCTTCGTGGCGACGTAGAGGATCGGCGTTCCGTAGAAGAGCACCTGGCAGCACACGTCCCAGATGGGAGCGATGTCGCGGTAGCGGACGAACAGCGCGGACAGCAGCATCCCGATGCCGACCGCCAGGACCACGAGGACCACCACGAGCAGGGGGAGGAGCAGCCACGATGCGCGCACGGGGACGCCTTGGATCAGGACGAAGACCCCGACCGCGATGAGGTTCAGGCCGAAGTTGAAGGTTGCCGTGACCGCGACGGAAAGGGGAATGACCATGCGGGGGAAGCGGATCTTGCGCAGCAGGTTCTCGCGGTTCACGAGACAGTTCACGCAGCCGCTGGTCGTCTCCAGGAAGTAGCTCCACATCACGATGCCCGCGAGGAGGTACACGGGGTAGAACTCGACTTCGGTCCCCAGCTTGAAGACGTTCGTGAAGACGAGGTACAGCACCCCAAAGAGCATCAGCGGCTTCATCAGCGACCAGAGGTAGCCCAGTGCTGAACCGAAGAACGTGAGCTTGAATTCGGTCACCGCGAGGATCCAGGTCAGCGAGGCGAACCGCCGCAGATCGTCGCCGAAGGCCGACGGGCCATGGCTCGTCACCGACCGCACGCTGGCGGCATGGGTGCTCATGAGGTGCGGGTGATCCCGAACTCCGACGGCAGGTCGACTACGCCGCCCGTCATGCCGGCGGAGTGGACGATGACCGAGGCCACGTTTTCGCGCAGGTCGAGCGTGTCTTCGCCGTCCGCGGCCGCGACCGACGGCGTGAGCGTGTAGTTGCTCGGGGCGAGCCAGTTCTCGAACTGCAGGCGCACGGTGGCCGTCTCCCCGGCGGGGAAGCTCCCGGTCGCCCCGTCGCGGCTGGAGGTCGCGGCGAACACGGTGTGGCGCACCTCGTTGTGCAGCGTGACCCCGAAGACCGGATCGGCGACGTCCTCGTGGAACCGCACGTCGAAGCAGGCCAGCAGCGTCTCGCCCTGCGGCACGTCGGTCACGCGCTCGCCGTCGGCGGCCTCGAACCAGGCGCCCTGGATCTCTGCCGCACGCTGGTCCCCATAGCGGCCCGATCCGGTCGGCGCCGCATGCACGGTGCGCCCGAAGTTCAGCTCCATGTAGCTGCGGGCGACGGCGTCCGGGTCGCCGATGCTGATGACCTCGCCCTTCTCGATCAGCATCGCGCGGTCGCAGAACCGCCGCACGGCCATCATGTCGTGGGTCACGAACAGGATCGTCTTGCCGGCGGCCTTGAGCGCGTGGAACTCGTCGAAGCACTTGCGCTGGAACGAGGCGTCCCCGACGGCGAGCACCTCGTCCACGAGGAGGACGTCGGCGTCGGCCTCGATCGCGACCGAGAACCCGAGCCGCACGGCCATCCCCGACGAGTAGTTCTTGAGCTTGAGGTCGATGAAGTCCTCGAGCTCGGCGAACGCGATGATGTCGTCGAAGCGGTCGACGGCCTGCTTGCGCGACAGGCCAAGCATGATCGCGTTGATGACCACGTTGTCGCGCGCGGTGAGGTCGGGATTGAAGCCCACGCCGATCTCGATGAAGGGCGAAAGGCGCCCGCGGACCTCGAGGCGCCCGGAGTCGATCCCGTAGATGCCGGCAAGACACTTCAGGAGCGTGCTCTTGCCGCTCCCGTTGCGGCCCACGATGCCGAAGAACTCGCCTTCGGCGACCTCGAACGAGGTGTCCTTGACCGCATGCAGCTCGTCGTACGTGCGCGAACGGAACGGGTGCAGGGCCCGCTCTTTGAGGGTGTGGTACTGCTGGTGCGGGATGCGGAAGGTCTTGTGGACGCCCTCGACCGTCACGGCGGGAGGGCTGCCAGCCAAGGCATCCGCGCGAGCAGCAGGCGCTGACGCAGTCGCCGACACGGGCGACACGCTAGCAAGCGTGCCCGCGTCCGGAGCCGCCGCCGGGCGTCCCGGTCACGCGCTGCGCTACGTTGCCTCGCCGTGTCCGCCGACTCCCCAGCGCGCCGCGTCCTGATCACCGGCGGCGCCGGCTTCGTCGGCGCCAATCTCGCCGTTGCCCTGGCCGCCCGCCACCGCGACTGGGCGATCGTCGCCTTCGACAACCTCTACCGGCGCGGCTCGGAGATCAAC
>CAZEKK010000221.1:0-4842 GCA_964512905.1 uncultured Solirubrobacteraceae bacterium | reverse complement strand
TCAGCCGACCGTCCTGATCCTCCTTGGTCAGGACGAGCGCTTCGACCTCCTCGCCCATCTCGACCTCGTCGGCCGGGTCGACCGACTTGCGGATCGAGAGCTCGTTGGACGGGATGACGCCCTCGGACTTGTAGCCGATGTCGACGAGCACCTCGTCGGCGTCGATCCGCACGACGTGGCCGGTCACGACGTCGCCCTCGCTGAACGGCGTCAGCGTGGCGTCGTAGTTGGGAACGATCTGCCCGTCGATCTCGAGCAGCAGCCCGTCTGAGCCTTCGACGACCTTCGCGGCCGGCGGGGTGGCGGTGAGCGTCTCCGTCATCGGCCCGCAAGAGTAGCGGGGATGGGCCGCAGCCGTCCGCACCGGGCCGATCCGGCCGGCGACCGCCGACGTATCATCCGCCGCGATGCCGACCAGGGCCACGAAGCGCGGTGAGGACCGCACCCCGCTGGCGGGCGACCGCGACGTGATCGTCTGCGGCGCGAGCTTCGCCGGGCTCGCCGTCGCCCGTGAGCTGGCCGGGGCCGGCGCCCGCGTCCTCGTGCTGGACCGCTACGAGATCGGCGAGCGCCAGACCTCGGCCTGCGCGGCGCCGACCGAGCTGCTCGAGCACATGGGGCTCGCCGGAGCGGTCCAGCAGACGTTCGGGTCGCTGCTCGTCCACACCCCCCACGGGACCACGCGCTGGGCGCTGCCGTTCACCTTCTCGACGTTCGACTACCGCACGCTCTGCCGCCTGCTGTGGGATCAGTGCGACGCCGAGTTCGAGACCGCCACGATCGAGGGCCGCGACGGCCGGACCATCCGGACCGATCGCGGCGAGCTGACGGCACCGATCCTCGTCGACGCTCTGGGCTGGCGCCGCATCCTCGGAGCGGGCGCCAACGTCCAGCCCCCCGACGCCCGGCTCTCCCGGGGGCTCGAGGTCCACCCGAACGGGTCGGGGACCGACCTCGAGCTGTGGCTGGACCGCCGCTACGTGGTCGCCGGGTACTCGTGGTCGTTCCCCGCCGGCGACGAGCTGCGCGTCGGCGTGGGGTCGTTCGAGCCGCGCGACCACGTCAAGGATCCCACCCTGCGGCTGGCCGCCGATCGTGGTGTCGCTGCCGTCCGCTTCCAGGGCAACTGGATCCCCCACCAGCTGCGGACCGCGGTGCAGGACGACGTGGTGTTCGTCGGCGACAGCGCCGGCCACTGCCTGCCGCTGACGGCGGAGGGCATCCGGACCGCCCTGTACTTCGGGGTCGCCGCCGGACGCGAGCTGCGGGCGGTCGTCGAGGGCCGCTCCTCGCTCCCGGCCGCGCTCGACCGCTACTCGCGCTTCCACGACGCCCACCGGTGGAAGTTCGACTCGATGCTGCGCGTCCAGAGCGCCTACCGCCACGTGCCGCCGCGCCTGATGGCGCTCGTCGTGCGGGCCTTCGGGTTCCGCCCGCTCAGCCGCTGGGTGTTCGGGCACTACCTCACGATCGCCCCGCCCGGCGCGGCGCTGCCGGCGCCGCCCGCGCGCGCGGCGGCCTCGGCCCGGGACGTGACGGGCGCCCGGGCGGCCTAGCGCAGCTCGATCCAGAGCGCCTGGGCGACCGCGGCCAGCCCGCCGCCGGCGGTGAAGATCGCCGTGGCCGAGTGGCGTTTGCGCCCGTCGTGCCCGAGCGGCCAGGCGACGGCCACGTGGGGCTCGCCGGCGCGCACCGCGGCGATGAGGCGGCCGGTGAGCCGTCCGAGGACGATCGGCGGGATCGAGCCGTCGTTGGCGACGACCATCGCGCTCGGGCAGTCCAGGGCGGCCCACACGAACTCCGGGCGGACCGCACCGTCGCCGTCGGCCAGGTCGTCCGCAGGGGTCCACGGCGCCGCGGCCTGCGACCCCGCCTCGAGCGGCCCGGGGAAGATCCGCAGCCCGTCGCCGGGCTCACGGTCGGGGCCGCACACGAAGCAGCGCGGGTACGGGGTGCCCCGAAAGCCGATGTAGCCGGGGACGGCGGCCTCGGCCTCGGCCAGGGTCGCCGGTTCTGGCGGCTCGAGGTCGAGCGTGGCGGGCCGGGCCTCGGCGACGACGGCGTCCCCGTCCATCAGGCGGGCGCCGGCGCCGTGCACCTGCACGGTCAGCGGGCGCCCGAGCGGCGGCGGGCGCCGCAGGGTGACCTCGACGGCGTCGGCGGCGACGTGCGCGGCGAGGAGTCCCGCGGCGTAGCCGCCGTTGGCCGAATCCGGCGGACCGTTGAAGCGCGGGTCGATCGTGACGGTCGCGGCCATCGCCTGAGCCTAGACGGTGCGAGCCGCAGGGACGGGCGCCGCGACCGCCGTCCGCCCGCAGCGCCCGGGCCCGCACCCGCTGCTAGCGTCGGCGCGGTGACTGCCGCCCCGAACTTCGGAGACCGCCTCGCCGACGCCGTGGCGACGACGGGCAGCCACCTCGTCGCGGGCCTGGACCCGGATCTCGCCGGCCTCCCGGCGGACCTGCTCGACGGCGCCGACGACCTCGCGGGGGCGGCCCGCGCGGTCGAGGCGTTCTGCGGGGCCGTGATCGAGGGCGTCGCGGGCATCGTGCCGGCCATCAAGCCCCAGTCGGCGTTCTTCGAGGCCCTCGGCGCCGCGGGCGTGGCCGCCCTGGAGGCCACGATCGCGCGGGGGCGGGACGCCGGCCTGCTCGTCATCGAGGACGCCAAGCGCGGCGACATCGGCTCGACGATGGCCGCCTACGCAGCCGCGACGCTGGGAACGGTGCAGGTCGGCGGCCGCGAGGTCGCCATCCACGACAGCGACGCGCTGACGGTGAGCCCCTACCTGGGGCCCGAGTCCCTCGCGCCCGCGATCGCGGCGGCGCGCGGCCGCGGGAAGGGCCTCTTCGTGCTCGTGCGCACCAGCAACCCCGGCAGCGGCGAGATCCAGGAGGCCGGCGCCGACGGCGCCACGGTGGCCGCCCGCGTCGCGGCGATGGTCGACCGCCTGGGCGCAGACGGGATCGGAGCGTCGGGCTACAGCGACGTCGGCGCCGTCGCCGGGCTGACCTACCCGCAGGAGGCTCCCCGCCTGCGCGCCGCCATGCCGGCGGCGTGGCTCCTGGTCCCCGGCCTGGGCGCTCAGGGCGGCCGGCCCGAGGACTTCGCCGCCTTCCTGAACCCGGATGGACTCGGCGCCGTGGCGAACGCGTCGCGCAGCGTGGCGGGCGCCTGGCGCACCGAAGCCGCCGCCGGTTCGGCCCTGGCCGCCGTCCGCGACGGCGCGGCGCGGGCGGCCCGGGCCACCTCGGACGCGCTGCGAGCCGCGATCAGCGCGTAGCGCCGCCGTCTCGTGGAGCGCCGCCCGCTCCGGCGCGTAGCGCCGGCTACTCGCGCACGACGAGGTACGTCCCGGCGACCAGCAGCGCGATGCCGAGGACCTTCGTCAGCGTGAGCGGCCGGCGGTCCACCCCGATCCAGCCGAACTGGTCGATGACGAGCGAGAGGCCGAGCTGGCCGGTGATCAGCGCCGCGGTGACCGGCCCGGCGCCGAGGGTGCGCACGGTCAGGAGCAGGGTGCTCACGATGATCACGCCGCACAGCCCGCCGCCGAGCAGGTAGTACCAGGGCACCGACCCGGCGCCGCGGAACGAGCCGAATCCGCCGCCGACGAGCAGGACGACGACGGTCAGCGCTGCCGCGCCGACGACGAAGTTCGTCAGCGCCGACTGCCAGGTGCCCAGGCTGCGCCCCAGCACGCTGTTGAGCGGCGGCTGCAGCGCCGCCGCGCCGCCGGCCACGACCGTCAGGAGCACCGCGGTGCCGCGATCCACTACTTCGCCTCCATCCAGTTGGCGCCGACGCCGAGATCGACCGCTAGCGGCGGCTCGAGTGCGAACGCGCCGGCCATCTCCGTGCGGACCAGGTCGGCGACGGCAGCGGACTCCGCCGGCGGGCCCTCGAACAGCAGCTCGTCGTGGATCTGCAGGATCAGGCGCGTCGCCAGCCCCGCGCCGGCCAGCGCGGCGTGGCAGCGGACCATCGCCACCTTGATGATGTCGGCCGCCGTCCCCTGGATGACCGTGTTGACGGCCAGCCGCTCGCCGAGCCGGCGGGTCTCCCACCGCCGGGCGCGCAGCTCCGGGATCATCCGCCGCCGTCCGAACAGCGTCGTGACGTAGCCGTCCTGCTCGGCCTGCTGGATCGTGGACTCCATGAACGCCCTCACCGCCGGGAAGCGCTCGAGGTAGCGGTCGATGAACTCCTGGGCCTCCTCCTGCGGGATGTCGAGGCGGTCGGCCATCCCCCACGCCGACAGGCCGTACACGATGCCGTAGTTGATCATCTTGGCCTTCGAGCGCATCCCCGGGTCGATCGCGTCCTGCGCCACCTCGAACACCTGCATCGCGGTGGCGGAGTGGACGTCACCGCCCTCGCGGAAGATCCGCTCGAGCACGGGCTCGCCCGCGACGTGCGCCAGCACGCGCAGCTCGACCTGGGAGTAGTCGGCGGCGGTCAGCACCGCGCCCGGCTCGGCCACGAAGCAGGCCCGGATCTCGCGCCCGAGCTCGGTGCGGACGGGGATGTTCTGGAGGTTCGGATCGGTCGAGGAGAGCCGCCCGGTCGCGGTCGCGGTCTGGTTGAACGTGGTGTGCAGGCGCCCGTCGGGGCCGAGCATCGCGGGGAGCGCGTCGAGGTAGGTCGAGGTGAGCTTCGTCAGCTCGCGCCAGCGCTCGACGAGCGCCACGATCGGGTGCTCGGAGCGGATCGCCTGCAGGACGCGGGCGTCGGTCGAGAAGCCGGTCTTGCCCCGCCGCTTCTTCGAGAGGCCGAGCTTGGTGAAGAGGATCTCGGAGAGCTGCTGGGGCGAGCCGATCGTGAACTCCTCCCCCGCCTCGT
>CAZEKK010000220.1:0-4851 GCA_964512905.1 uncultured Solirubrobacteraceae bacterium | reverse complement strand
TGATGCAGCGCACGGGCTCCTGCTACACCTGCCCGAGCTGCGGCTACAACACGGGGTGCGGGTAGGCAGGTAGGCCGGTAGGTGTCACGGTGGCCGGGTGATTCCCCTGGCGCCCCGTGGCCCCCGCCGGCTCAGGCGCGCCGGCAAGTGATCTTCTTGCGGCTCACGGTGCAGCGCTTGGGCGTGCGGAAGCGCGAGGGCGCCGCCGCGGTCCGCTTCAGCCGCACGGCCGTCACCGCGCTGCGGCGGGTGGCGTCCAGCGCGCGGACGGTGACGCGCCCGCCGATCGACGTCGCAAACCGGCGCAGGACGATGCGCGTCCGGCGCGTCCGGATGACGCGCTGGTAGCCCGTCGGGCTGGTGATCGCCGCCTCGTAGTGGGTCGCGCCGGACACACGGGCCCAGCCGACCGTAAGCCGCGTGCTGCGGCGCACCGCGCGCAGCCGCCGCGGCGCGGGCAGGACGAGCGACGGCGGCCGGAAGGAGGCGATCGTCCGGCGCTCGGCCGGCAGGCCCTGCAGGTCGAACTGGGCCACGACGGTGTGCCGGGTGCGGCCCGGGGCGGGCGAGAACTTGATCGTGCCGGTGCCCCCGCCAATGACGTGGCCGATCTCGCGTGCGGCCCCGCCCTCGCCAACGTCGAAGAAGCGCACCTGCTGCCCTGTCCGGCGCAGCACCCGGTAGCGCAGGACACGCTGCAAGCCCCGGCCGGTGACGCGCCCGCTCACCCGCGCGTTCGGGAGATCAGTGGCGCGCTCCACCTTGACGATCGGGACCGACTCGGGCTGCGGCGTGACCGTGTAGGTGCCGGGCGTGCCGTTCTGGATCCCGATGACCGTGAAGTTCGTGCGGGCGCTCTCCGAGCGCAGGATGCGGATCTTGCCGCCCGGCGAGACGTCCAGGCCCGCGTCGGTCGAGCTCAGGGACTGCCCCCCGGGGCCTCTGACTTGGACCTTCGGAGCGCCGCCGCGACCGTAGAGCTTCAGGGCCGGGCTGGGCTCCCCGCGCTTGACAACGACCGTCCGGGGGGCTGCGGCCTGCGCGCGGGAGGCCCTCACGTCGAGCTTGAACGGCGACCACCGGCAGCCGTCGAACGGCCAGATGTAGGGGCGGTCGAGCCGCGCCCACTTGATCCCGCCGCCGACGTGGACGCCGAGCACACCGACGCAGGCACCGGCGCCGCCAGCGTTGTTGGGCCCGCGCGAGATGTTCGCGACCGCGCTGCCGCAGATGCGCGGGTGCAGCAGGCAGGCGTTGATGTCGCCGTGCAGGTTGATGACCTCGTCGCGGAAGTTCGCCTCCCCGGAGACGAAGCCCTCGAAGCCGACGATGTCGAAGAGATCCTCCTTCACCCCGCCGCCCAGGGCGATGTAGGTCGGGTACTGATAGAGGAAGTAGGCGTGGCCCAGCTCGAGCTCGAGCTTGGGCAGGCTCACGACCACCGCGGCCGTTGCGCCGAGCGTCGGGCGCGTGAACGCCGTCCGGAGCAGCGAGGCCGGATACCCGTCCCCCACCTCGTCGGGACGCAGGACGAACGGCGCCCGCGCGCTCGGGAAGCCGACGACCAGCCGCCCGTCAAGCTTGACGAGCTTCAGCACGGCGATCCGGCCGTTGCCGGTCAGGCGCGTCGGGTCCAGCCCGACGCCGAAGCCCAGGCGCTCGAGGTTGACGCCCGTGAACAGCGGCACGCCGGGCGGCGGGAACTGCACGCTAGCCCCCGCGAAGTTCAGCTTGCCGTGCACGATCTTGACCTGGCCGTTGGGCGGCACCATGTCCAAGCACAGCCCCGTAAGCAGGCACGCCTTGCCCTGGCCCTGCCACGTATCGGTCGCCTTCGTGTAGGCGATGCGGAAGCCGTTCACGTCCAGCCCGCCCAGGTTCACCTTGATCGGGCCGATGCTCACGTCCTCGACCTTCAGCTCGTCCGGGGTCGCACGCAGCGTCACCGAGTTCTGCACCTCGATCCCGGCGCTGGTGATCCACGACGGCAGCTTGAGGCTGGCCTTGATCCGCGCCGCGCCGCCCTCGAGATCGACGTCCCAGCTGCCGACCAGCTCGAAGCCACCGATGCTGGGGAACTTGGGCGGCTTCGGCAGCTTGCCCAGCGGGATGCCCACCTTGCCGGGGTCGAGCTTGAAGTTCAGCGCGCCGCCGCCCGGCCCCATGCGCACCCCGGCGACGAGGAAGCCGGCGTTGGAGCTGAAGAGGGCCTCGGCCTGCGGGAAGTTGACGATCTTCGCGGCCCCGGACGGCACGACCGGCCAGCGGCCGTTGAGCAGCGTCCGACCCGTGCCGAAGTAGCCGTCGGTCTGCCGGACGGCCTCGCGCATGAGGTCCGCATTGGCGGAGTTCAGGCCGAGCTCGCGGCCCAGCGTGTCGATCACGCCCCGCTCCCGGGACGGGATGTCGGGGATGCCGTCGATGGGGTGCAGGCACCCGGCCATCCGCTGGAACCCGGACAGGACCGTCACGGGCCCGCAGGCGTTGGTCGTGCCAGCCAGGACGCTGGACGTCCCGATGGCGTAGACCTTCGGCTGCCGGGCGTCATCGATGGCCTTGGCGACCCGGTTGAACAGGCTCGCCGCCGCCCGCGCCTTCGGCCCTCCCGCCGGCCGCGCCGCCTGGTGGGCCTTGGGCCCCGAGAGCGAGCGGGTGAAGGTCCTGGTCCCGCCGGGCCCCCGAGCCGTGACGGACACCTTGAAGGCCCCCTCGGGCGCGCGGAAGCGGATGCTGTTCTGCAGCTCGCCGTCCACCACGGTTCCGACGAGCCCGGACGCGGATCCGGGCAGGTCCCAGGTCAGCGAGTCGACCCGACCGGACACGGCGACCCGGAGCACGGTCGCCTCGCCCGCCGCGATCGGTCGGACCGGCTGGATCGCGCTGAGCGCCGGCGGGGGCGGCGGGGGCGGCGGCGGGGGCGGGGGCGGCGCGCTCGCCGGGCTCCCGAAGGCGGCCTGGATTTGCGCGTTGGGCCCGGTCGCGGGGTCGTTGACCGTCTGCGTCCAGACGGCCGCGGCTTGGCCGTTTGCACCCACGGCCAGCACGGGGAACGTGTCATAGCTGAAGCGGGGTGTCGGCGCCTCGAACGTGCTCGCCACTCCGGCGGGCCGGTAGGTGCTCTGCCACTGCGCCGGGCTGCTCTTGGACCACAGCGCGACGGCGTTGCCGGCGCCGTCGATGCCCAGGCGCCCGCTGCTCGTGGGCACGCCAGCCGGCGAGACGCGCGTGCCGACCCCGAGCGATCCGCCCGCCGGGCGGACGGCCTGGTAGACCTCGGTTCCGTTCCCGCGGTTCCAGGTCGTAATTCCGTTGCCGGCGCCGTCCCAGACGGTGAGGGCGCCGTAGGCGGCGTTCAACGGGTTGGTCGTGTCGCCGGCGAGCGTCTGCGCGGCGCCCCAGGACGACGCGGCGGCGGCGCGGTAGGAGTAGTCCGTGCGAGCCTTCCCGGCACTGCTGCGGTACCAGCTCACCATCGCATTGCCGTTGGAGATCGACGCATCGACTCCCGTGACCGACTGCGGATAGTCGGGCGCCGACCGCGAGGCCAGGAGTGCCTGGGTGTCGAACGTGCTGTTCGCGCCGGCGGGCCGCCGGGAGGCGTGAACCTCCGCCTCGAAGCGATCCTGGTTATAGGGATTCGTGTTGCTGGTCCAGGCCAGAACGGCGTTGCCCGGCGCATCCATCGCGAGGCGCACGCGGTAGATTGCCCCGGCCTCAGTGAGGCCCACCCCGGCGCTGTAGATGTTGGCCTGGGTTGTGCCGAGCGCACCCGCCGCCGACCGGTAGCGTGCCTGGACGAGCCTGATGCCGTCGGCCCCCCGGTAGATCCAGGCGATGACCGCGTTGCCCTGGGCGTCCATGGCCACCTGGGGCGACGTTGCCGCCGGCAGGGTGCCCAGCGCCTCGTCGGTGAGCTGCTGCGGGGCGCCGAAGCTCCCGCCGGGCGGCCGGACGGACGCCATGATCACCTGGTTGCCGTAGCCGGGCGTCCCGTTCTGGGTCCAGACGAGCAGGGCGCGACCGTCCGGAGCGACGGCGACCTGGGGATCGGACGAGTCAAACGCGGCGGAAACGACCTGCGGAGGCCCGAAACTCCCTCCCGGTGGGCGGATCGCCACGTTGATGCGGTCGTTGGAGTTGTCGGGCCGCACCCAGGCGGCGACCGCCCCGCCCTGGGCATCGACGCCAACGACGGGACTGGCCGAGTTCTGGTCCCCCGCGCTGAGCTGCTGGGGCTGGCCCGACCAGTTGAGGTCGGCGCGGGCGGGTGCGGCGGCGATGAGCGCCAACACCGGCAGCAGCGCAGCCGGGATTACCCGCCCAGGGAACATGAGACCGACCCTCTCACATCACGGGCCGCTCCGCCTCAGGGGGGCACCCTGAGATTAGGCGCACCGGCCCGAGAACCACGCGCTGGCTCTGCGGGGCATCCGCGACCGGTTCGACACCGAGCACCGCGACTGCGGCGTCGGACCCGAGCACCTCTCGATCATGGTCGACGCGCGCGCGGACGTCCACGGCGTCTAGCCCGCTGCCAGGCGCTCGGCGCGACGGCCCACTTCCCGCCGGAGGAGGACAGCGACATCCCCGGCTGCTGGGCGATGTTCTTCTTCGATCCCGACGGGTTCCGCATCGAGATCCAGTTGTGGCCGGGCGAGGCGGAGTACGTGCAGGAGCCCGCACCGAGTGACGACGTCTCAGCGAGTCCGGCGCGACGGGCGGCGCGAGCTCACAGGTCGAACCACCGCGCCCGGCGGCTGGCGCCGAACTCCACCTTGTCGGCGGCGATCGCCTCGGACGGCGGCGTGAAGACGCCGGTGCGCGTGGGCCCGGAGAGGAAGTCGATGTCCA
>CAZEKK010000219.1:1959-4917 GCA_964512905.1 uncultured Solirubrobacteraceae bacterium | reverse complement strand
GCTGTGGTGGGAGCCGCTGCGCGCGGACCTCGACGCCTTCATCGCGCACGTCAACGCGCAGGTGACCGGGACGATCGCCCTGAAGCTCTACAAGGGCTCGGCGCGGGTCGTGCGGCGCGAGTCGCCCAACGCGGTCTACGACCAGGCCCTCGCGTCGTTCGGGGAGTCCGGCGGCCTCTTCTCCCAGCAGGCCTCGCCCGGGTTCATCGAGCTGTGGTCGCTGCAGTCGCGCATGGCGTGGCGGCTGCGGCAGCGCGACGGCGGCGGTGCGTGAATCTGCGCTGCCCGCTGCGGCAGTCCTGGCGCGGGTGAGTTAGGCTGGCGGCCTGGGGACCGGACTCCCGCCGACGTGACCGCCCGCCGCCTCGTCATCGCGCTCCTCGCCCTCGCCGCCGTCGCCGCGGCCCCCGCGGCTGGCGCCGCGGCGAAGGTCCGCACGTTCACCCTTCGCGACAAGTCCGGCCTCACCGTCAAGGCTCCGCGCGGCTACAAGCTGCACAACAGCGGCGGCGTCTACACGGTCTCGAACCGGCGAGCCACGCTCGTGCTCATCCGGCTGCGCTCGTCGGCCTCGGCGCTGGCGACCGGCCGGGAACTCGCCCGGGCGCTCACCGGCACGGCGTCCGGGAGCGGCACCGCCACCCGGTTTGGCGCGCGGGTGAAGGTGGCAGGCCGGACGCAGGTCCTCGGCGTCCGGCGGGCCGGGAGCGCGCTCGTCGTCTCGACGATCCGCGACGCGCGCAAGGGCGGCCATGCCGCGGCGCCCCGGGCCCGTGCCGCGCTCACCGCCGCCGACATTGCGACGCTCCTGCGCGTGGCCGGCACGGCGACGGGCGGGCAGGCCGCGAACCTCTCGCCGACGCTGCCCACGACGCAGTTCGTGGCGCCCGACGGGCGCTCCCGGGCGCAGGTGCCCGCCGGCGGCGACTGGAAGTACCAGGGCGGCGGCGGCCAGATCATCGCCTCGAGCGCGAGCCTGGGAGCGGGCATCTCGCTCGGGCTGCCGTTCGGGGTCGTCACGCCGCCCTATCCGCCGGTCTCGTATTACCCCTACGCGCCGTACAGCCCCGACCCGTTGCGCGCGGCGCAGGAGATCGTCCCGGACTACCTGAACCGCCAAGGCGGGAAGGTGACCTCGCTCCGGGTCGTGGCGGACCTCGCGCCGGGCCTGGCGCCGACCGGGCTGGCCACGGGCGTCGGCTACTACGCCTTCACCATGGTCGCCGGCGGCATCCCGGGCCAGGGCGTCATGTACGTGTCGGTGTCGAATCAGGGGCTGGACTCGGGCTTCTGGACCGTCTACTTCTCCTTCATCGTCGTGAAGCAGGGTTCGGACCCGCGCATCTTCGCGACGCTGCTGAAGACCTGGCAGAGCTGGGATCCGAGCGCCGATCAGCAGCGCCGCATCGCCGACACCTACCGGACGCTGGCCAGCATCCGGTACAACGGCGCGGGCCCCATCGACGACCAGGTGTTCAGCGAGGCCGCGGCGAAGTGGGACCTCTACATCCGTGGCCCGGAGGAGTAGCGGCACCGACGCCCCGGTCGTCTAGGATCGGGGCATGCGCAAGCTCGGCTATCAGGCCCTCGGGTTCGTCGTCTGGGAAGGCTGGAAGCGTGACATGCGCCGCCGCTACGGCGACGCCCCCGCGAAGGTGGCCGCCGGGAGCGCCGTCGTCCTCGTCCTCGTCGGGCTGATCCTGGCGCAGCGCCGCCAGGCCGCGCGTGGCGCTCTGGACTGATCCCGGCCAGGGGGCCGCGTGACCGGGCCGGACGTCGGCGCCTCGGCCGCCGCTGGTCGCACGCCGCAGATCGAGGCCGTCCAGGCCGCCCCGGGTCCGGACGGCAGCCAGCTCCTCCGGGTGGCCGGACGCTGGCCGGGTCCCGCGCCGGCGCAGCCGCCGGTTCTTCTTCTCGGCCCCGATGGCGCGCGCCTGGGCGCCCTGCCGGGCGCCAGCGCGTCGGCGGCCCGCGCGGCCGGCGATGCGGCCGCGCTGCGGCTCGTCTTCCTCTTGCCCGCCGGCGCCGGGCTCGACGGGCTGACCCTGGCCTGCGACGGCTGGACGGTCGCCCTGCCAGCGCCCGGCACCGCGCCGCCGGCAGGGTCCGGCGGCGACGAGGAGGACGACGGGACCGTCGTGGATCGCGCCGTGCTGGCCGAGCGGCGGGCCCGGCGCGCCGAGGCGCTGGAGACCGAGGTGCGGCAGCGGGCGCAGGCCGCCGAGGCCGCCGCGGCCAACCTCGAACTCGAACTCGGGCGCCTCGAGGCCGCCCCGGCGGGTTCCGTGCGCCCCGACGCCGACCGCCTGGCGCGCGAGGCCGCGCTGGCGGCGGCAGCAGCGCCCGCGCGGTTCGCGCCGCCCGCGCCCGCGGGCGCCAGTCTCGCCGCCATGCTTGCCGCCGAGCGCGCCGCGGTCGCCGCGGGGGCGCCTGTGCGCGCCGCGGCGCCCAGCCGGGCGGCGGCGCGCCGCCCGCGCCGGCCCGGCTCGGTCGCCGCGGCCCTCGACCACCTCGACCAGGAGCGCCGCGCCGCACCCGAGCTTCGCCGCACGCTGATCCGCCGCGAGCGCGAGGTGGAGGCGCTGCGCGAGCAGCTCGACCGGGCCGCGGCAGAGCTGCGGGCCCGCTCCGACGGCGAGCGTGCCGCCCGGGAGGCGGCTGCCGGGCTCGAGCGAGCCGAGCAGGGAATCGCCGCCGCCCACTCTGCCGCCGGTTCGGTCCGGCGCCAGCTCACCGACGAGCGGGCGAGCTGGCAGGCTGCCCGCGCGGAGCTCGAGCAGGCGTTGGACCGCGAGCGCACCGCCCGCCGGGCTGCCGAGTCGGCGCTGCGGGCCGCGGTCGAGCGCGAGTCACGCCGGGCCGAAGCGGCAGAGCGGGCGCTCGACGAGCGCGACGCGGCAGCCGCTGTGCCCGGGCAGCTCGAGCTCGTGTCGCCGCAGCTGGAGCTGGCTGCGCCGG
>CAZEKK010000219.1:0-1859 GCA_964512905.1 uncultured Solirubrobacteraceae bacterium | reverse complement strand
TGGCTGGGCCCGTCGCTGACCGGCTTCGCCGCGGCCTCGCCGCAGGACGCCGCGCGCCTCGGCGCGGGGCTGCTGGCCGCCGCCGGACTGCGGTCCGACCGCCCCATCGACGCCGACGTCCAGATCGCCGAGCTCGGCTGGCACGCCGTTCGCGCGCCGGGCGCCCGCGCGGCGGGCTCCGTGGAGGCGCTGTCGGGCCCGCGCGGACGCGGCGAGGCCCAGTTCCGGCTGCGCACCGACGCTGCCGGCCTCGCTGCGCTGCTCGTCCGCGGCGCGGGGCGCCCAGCGGTTCGCGGGACGCTGCGCCGCCGCCGCGCGCGCCGCACGCTCGGCCCGATCGATCTCCGCCTGGAGGCCCTTGCGACCGCCGGCATCCTGCTGAATCCCGTCGCGCTCTTCCGCGCGCTCGCCGCCGGGATCGATCCGGCGTGGACCGCCGGCGCCGACTTCGCGGTGCAGCAGGAGATCACCGGCCCGGAGCCGGCCCGCTTCTGGATCGTCGCGGGCGACGGAACGCCGGTCACCACCGCGCCGCAGGCGCCGGCCGTGGACGTGCGGGCCACGATCACGGCATCGGGCCCGGCGTTCCAGCGGATGCTTGCCGGCGTGGTGCCGGACCCGGGCGACAAGCCGGCGCTCGCCGGCGACGCAGCCGCCCTGGCTGCACTCGGCGACTGGTCGGCGCGGGCGCGCGCCCGCCTCGCCGGCGCCGCCCCCAGGTTCTGAGCGCGGTTGCCCGCACGGTGCGGGAAGCCCGCGCTCGCCATCCGCCCCGGCGCCTACCATCGAGCCTCCCCGTGACCGCCTGCGCGCACCTCCACGTCCACTCCGAGTACTCCCTGCTCGACGGCGCATGCAAGATCGACGCCCTGGCGGCCCGCGCCGCCGAGCTGGGGCAGCCGGCGCTCGGGCTGACCGACCACGGCGTCATGAACGGCGCCGTCGAGCTGTTCCGGGCCTGCCAGAAGCACGGGGTCAAGCCGCTGGCCGGCTGCGAGATCTACTACGTCGACGACCGCGCCGCCACCGGCCGGGTCGAGCGCAACCACCTCACGCTCCTCGCCGAGACCAACGCCGGCTACCAGAACCTCGTGAAGCTGTCCTCCGCGGGCTTCCTCGAGGGCTTCAACCGCGGCAAGCCCGCGGTCGACCTCGATCTCCTCTCCCGCCACGCCGAGGGCGTGATCGCGCTGACCGGCTGCCTGCAGTCGCGCTCGAGCCAGCGCATCGTCGACGGGCGCCTGGGCGACGCCCGCGCCCACCTCGACGACCTCGTGCAGGTCTTCGGCTCCGAGCAGGTCTACTTCGAGGTCCAGAAGAACGGGATCGCCGCCCAGGACCAGGTCAACGAGGCGGTCGTCCGCTTCGCCCGCGAGATGGGCCGGCCCCTGGTCGGCACCGCGGACGTCCACTACCTGCGCCGCGAGGACTTCGACCACCACGCAGCGCTGCTCTGCGTCCAGACCAAGAGCACGCTGGCCGAGCCGAAGATGCGCTTCGACACCAACGAGTTCTTCCTGAAGAGCTCCGAGGAGATGGCCGCGGCGTTCGCGGACATGCCTGGGGCGATCGCCTCGACGCTCGAGATCGCCGAGCGGTGCGCCGTGGACATCGAGCTCGGACAGCGGCTGATTCCGCGCTATCCGACGCCCGCGGGCGAGCCGGAGGGCGCCTACCTGCGGACCCTCGTCCAGGAGGGCGTGCGCGACCGCTACGGCGACCCGCCGCCGGCGGCCGCGGTGCAGCGCATGGACTACGAGCTGCGGGTCATCGAGGAGATGGGCTTCAGCGGCTACTTCCTGATCGTGTGGGACTTCGTCCGCTACGCCAAGGAGCACGGGATCGCCGTCGGACCGGGC
>CAZEKK010000218.1:0-4922 GCA_964512905.1 uncultured Solirubrobacteraceae bacterium | reverse complement strand
CGGATGCCGAACCGCCTCGCCGCCGAGACGTCGCCGTACCTCCTCCAGCACCAGGACAATCCGGTCGACTGGCGCCCGTGGGGGCAGGAGGCGCTCGCCGAGGCCCGTCGACGTGAAGCGCCGCTGCTGATCTCGATCGGCTATTCGGCGTGCCACTGGTGCCACGTCATGGAGCGCGAGTCGTTCGAGGATCCAGAGGTCGCCCGCGTGATGAACGAGCGCTTCGTGTGCATCAAGGTCGATCGCGAGGAGCGCCCCGACGTCGACGCCATCTACATGGACGCCGTCCAGGCCATGACCGGGCGCGGCGGCTGGCCGCTCAACGCGTTCGCCACCCCGGACCAGGTGCCGTTCTACGCGGGCACGTACTTCCCGCCGGTGCCGCGCCACGGGATGCCAAGCTGGCGCCAGGTGCTCGACGCCGTCGACGACGCCTGGCGGACGCGTCGCGAGGAGATCGAGCGCGGCGCCGGACGGATCGTCGAGCGCCTGCGGGGGGGCGCCACCCTCGATCCCGCTCAGGACGCCTTCGATCCCGCCGAGCTGGACGGCGCCGTCGAGCGCCTCGAGGCCGCCTACGACGCCGCCCACGGCGGCTTCGGCGGCGCGCCGAAGTTCCCGCCGGCCTCGGTCCTCGAGTTCCTCCTGGCGCGTGGCGAGCGCCGGATGACCATCGGGACGCTTTCCGCGATGGCAGCCGGCGGGATCCACGACCAGGTCGGCGGCGGCTTCGCCCGCTACGCGGTCGACGCCACCTGGACGGTGCCGCACTTCGAGAAGATGCTCTACGACAACGCGCTGCTGGCCCGGTGCTACCTCCACGGCTGGCAGGCGTCGGGCGCCGCTCGCTTCCGGGAGGCCTCCGAGGGCACGCTCGACTGGGCGCTGCGCGAGATGCGCGGCCCCGAGGGGGGCTTCTTCTCCGCGCTGGACGCCGACTCCGAGGGCGTGGAGGGGAAGTTCTACGTGTGGACCGCGGCTGAGCTTCGGGAGGTGCTCGGCGATCGCGCGGACGCCGCGATGGAGCACTTCGGCGCCACCGCCGCGGGGAACTTCGAAGGCGCCAACGTGCTGGAAGCGCGCGGCCCCGCGCCGGACGACCTTCCCGAGATCCGGGCGGCGCTGCTCGACGCCCGGGCGGCGCGCGTCCGCCCGGGGCTCGACGACAAGCGCCTGGCCTCGTGGAACGCCCTGATGATCGGCGCGCTCGCCGAGGCCGGCGCGGTGCTCGAGCGCCCCGACTACCTCGACGCTGCCCGGGCCGGTGCGGAGTTCCTGCTCGGCGAGATGCGCGCCGAGGACGGCCGGCTTCACCGGACCTGGAAGGACGGACGGGCCAGCCTGGCGGGGTACCTCGAGGATCACGGCTACGCGATCGAAGCGCTCCTCACGCTCTACGAGGCGACGTTCGAGCCGCGGTGGTTCGGCGCCGCGCGCGCGCTGGCGGACGTCACGGTCGCGCGCTTCGCCGACGAGGAGCGTGGGGGGTTCTTCACCACCGCCGACGATCACGAGGCGCTGCTCGCGCGCCGCAAGGACCTCGACGACGCGCCGATCCCGTCCGGCAGTTCGAGCATCGCGCTCGGCCTGCTGCGGCTGGCGGCCCTCACCGGCGACGCGGGGTACGAGGAGCGGGCCGCCGGCACCCTCGCGCTGGTGCAGGAGATCGCGCCCCGCCACCCCCAGGCCTTCGGGCACGCGCTTGCGGCCCTCGACTTCCAGGTTGGCCCAGTGCGAGAGGTGGCGCTGGCCGGCTCCGACGTCGCGGCCCTGGCGCGGGTCGTGCGCGGCGCCCACCGTCCGCGGCTCGTGCTCGCCGGGGGGCCCGCCGAGGGCGGTCCCGACCTGCTGGCCGGGCGCCCGCCGGTCGACGGTCGCGCGGCGGCGTACGTCTGCGAGCGGTTCGCCTGCCAGCGCCCGGTCACCGACCCGGCGGACCTCGCGGCGCTCTTGCACCCCGCGGGCGCGCCGACATGACGCCCGGCTTCTCGCTGCTCCCGTCGATCGACCGGCTCGCGCCGACGTGATCCTCTGCGTCGCGCCGTCCCCGTCGATCGACCGGCTGTTCCTGGTCGATCGGCTCGTGCCCGGAGAGATCCACCGGCCGCGCGGGCTGCTGACGGTTCCGGGCGGCAAGGGGCTCAACGTCGCGCGGGCGGCCCGCGCCCTGGGCGCCGACGTGCGCGTGGTCGGCCTTGCCGCCGGCCACGCCGGGCGCTGGCTCGCCGAGGCCCTTGCGGCAGAGGGGATCGAGGCCGAGTTCGTCTGGACGCCGGGCGAGTCGCGGACCTCGACCTCGGTCGCCGCCTCCGGCGGCCGGCCTGGAGAGCTGACCGAGTTCTACGAGCACCCCGAGCCGATCGCGCCTGACGACTGGGCGGCGCTGCGCGACCTGGCCGCGTCCCGGCTGCCCGAGGCCCGCTGGCTGACGCTGTCGGGGTCGGTGCCGCCCGGCGTTGGTGCCGACGGCTATGCCACGTTGGCCGCCGACGCCCGGGCCGCCGGCGTTCGTGTCGCCGTCGATGCCCGCGACGAGTGGCTGCTCGCGGCGCTGCAGGCGGCGCCCGATCTCGTGAAGATCAACGTGCTCGAGGCCGAGGACGTCTTCGACCTCGGGGTCGTCCCGCCGGGCCGCCGCCGGGCGCTGGCGGCGGCGCACGAACTGCGGGCGCGCGGGGCGCGCGCGGCCGTCGTGACGTGCGGCACCGACGGCCTCGCGGCCGTCGACAGCGCGGGCGTCGCGTGGGGCGGCGGCGTCGATGCGGTCGGGCCCTACCCGGTCGGGTCCGGGGATGCCTGCCTCGCCGGAATCGTGGCGGCGCTGGACCGCGGCGAGGGCTGGGAGGCCGCGCTGCGCCTCTCGGTCGGCGCCGGCGCCGCCAACGCCGAGCAGCCCGGCGCAGGCCGGGTCGAGCCGTCGCGGGCCCGGGCGCTCGCCGCCGCGGCCGCCGTCGCGCCGGCCTGACCGGGGGTCCAGCGGTCCGTCCGTGAGCGGCGCGCGCACCCGGGCGAGCGATGCTGCGCCAACGTGCGCGGTCTCACACCCCAATTCGGGCCCAGACGACGGAACGCGGCCGGCCGACCTCTATCCTGCGCGCGTCGCGGCTTGAACGCTCGCGCCTGACTCCCCATGAGCAAGATCTTCACCATCGCCGCCGGTCGCCGCTCCAAGTGGGTCGTGGCCGGGCTCTGGCTGGCCTTCGTCATGATCGCCGCCGGACCCGCGAACCTCATGCAGAAGTTCGCCGACGCCGAGTCCAACGAGTCGTCCTCCTTCCTCCCGGGCGACGCCGAGTCCACCAAGGCGCTCGACCTCAGCAAGGAGATCCAGGGCGGGGACGAGATCACGGCGATCATCGCCTACTACCGCAGCGGCGGCCTCACGACCGCCGACAAGGCGACGATCGCCGGGGACGCCGCCGAGATCAACCGCGCCCGGCGGACCGACCCCGACCTCGACAACGTCGGTCGCGTCGGGCCCCCGATCGCCTCGCGCAACGGCGACGGCGCGATCCTCACGGTGCCGGTGACCACCGACGGCGAATCGGAGTCGATCATCGACCCAGTCGACGCCATCCGCGACCGGGTCAGCGATCCGGGCGGCGGCCTCGAGGTCAAGGTCACCGGCGGCGCGGGCTACTCGGCGGACGCCATCAAGGTCTTCGAGGGGATCAACGGGACGCTGCTGCTCGCCGCCACGGGGCTCGTCTTCTTCCTGCTGATCCTCATCTACCGCAGCCCGATCTTCCTGTTCATCCCGCTCCTGGCGGTGATGTTCGCCGAGGTGGCCTCGCGGGCCTTCGGCTACGCGCTCACCGAGGTCGGGGTGACCGTCAACGGCCAGTCCTCGTCGATCCTCTCGATCCTCGTCCTCGGCGCCGGCACCGACTACGCGCTCCTGCTCGTGGCCAGATACCGGGAGGAGCTGCGCCGCCACGAGGACAAGCACGAGGCGCTCAAGCTGGCCCTGCAGACCGCGGGGCCGGCGATCTTCGCCTCCGGCATGACGGTCATCGCCGCGCTGCTGTGCCTCACGCTCGCCGACGTCAACGGCACCGCCGGCCTCGGGCCGATCGGGGCGATGGGCGTTGCCGTCGCGATGCTCTCGATGCTGACGTTCCTCCCGGCGCTGCTCGTGATCACCGGCCGGTGGGCATTCTGGCCGTTCGTGCCGCGCTACGGCGGCAGCGGCGCCGACGAGACCCACGGCGCGTGGCGCAAGGTCGGCGAGGCCGTGGCCGTGCGGCCGCGTCCGGTGTGGATCGGGGCGCTCGTGGTCCTGGGGATCTTCTCCCTGGGGCTGCTGAACTTCTCGACCGGGCTCACCCAGGGCAACTCCTACCGGGACGAGGTCGAGTCGGTGCAGGGCCAGGAGCTGATCTCGAAGGCGTTCCCGGGCGGGGCCAACGCGCCGACGGACGTCATCGTCCCCGATCAGTCCCGGGTGCCGGAGGTTGTCGCCAAGCTGCAGCAGACCGATGGCGTGGCCTCGGTGCGGCCCGCCGAGTCCGGTCCGGCCGGTGCGCTGCTGAACGTCACGCTGACCGAGGAGCCCTACGACACGGCGGCGTTCGACCTCATCCCCGGCATCCGCGAGGCGGCCAAGGAGGCCGGCGGCCCGTCCACGGTCGTCGGGGGCGCCACCGCGGTCGAGTACGACCTGCGCCAGGCCTCTGCCCGGGACACGAAGCTCATCGTCCCGATCGCCCTGCTGGTCGTGTTCCTCATCCTCGTGGCGCTGCTGCGGGCGGTGCTGCTGCCGGTCCTGCTCATCGGCACCGTCGTGCTCTCCTTCGCCGCCGCGCTGGGTGTGGGCGCTGTGGTCTTCGACGTGGTCTTCGGCTTCCCCGGGAGCGATCCGTCCCTGCCGCTGTTCGCCTTCGTCTTCCTCGTGGCGCTGGGCATCGACTACAACATCTTCC
>CAZEKK010000217.1:0-4934 GCA_964512905.1 uncultured Solirubrobacteraceae bacterium | reverse complement strand
GACCTCGCACCCCCGAACCGCGTGATCGTCGTGTTCGAGCGCGGCACCTCCGTCGCCGAGCGCGCCGACGCCCGCGCCGACGCCGAGACCGCGGCGATCAAGACGCTCGGCCGCACCGACTTCCAGCTCGTGGCGCCCCAGCCCGGGCAGACGGTCGCGGAGGCGGTCGCAGCGCTCAACGCCGACCCGAGCGTCCGGGTCGCCGAGCGGGACGGCTACTCGCGCATCCAGTCGGTCCCCAACGACCCGCGGTTCGGCGACCTCTGGGGCCTGCGCAACACCGGCCAGAACGTCAACGGCGTCACCGGCGGCGTCGCCGGCGCGGACATCAGCGCGCCGCTGGCCTGGGACCGCACGGTCGGCACGCCGCCGACCGTGGTGGCCGACCTGGACTCCGGCTATCGCTTCCAGCATCCCGACCTCGCCCCGGTCGCGTGGTCCAATCCCGGCGAGACCGGCGGCGGCAAGGAAAGCAACGGCGTCGACGACGACGGCAACGGCAAGACCGACGACTGGCGCGGCTGGGACGCCATCTCCAGCGACAACGATCCGACCGACGCCGTCAACGGCCACGGCGTCCACACCGCCGGCACGATCGGCGCCAAGGGCGACAACGGCGTCGGCGTGACCGGCGTCGCCCAGAACGTGCGCATCATGCCCGTGCGGGTCTGCAACGACGCCGGCTCGTGCCCGTTCTCCGCCCAGGTCGAAGGCATCAACTACGCCGGTCGCAACGGGGCCCGCGCGGCGAACATGTCGCTCGGCGGGTCCGGCGGATCGAACGCCGTGCTGAACGCGCTGGCCGCCTGGCCCCAGACGCTGTTCGTGATCTCCGCAGGCAACGACAACCGCAACAACGACGGCACGACGAAGACGTTCCCGTGCGTGCTCGATCCATCCCAAACCAACACGGGCGGGCTGACCTACACGCCGCCGGCCGGGGCGATCGACAACGTCGTCTGCGTCGCCGCGACCACCCAGTCCGACGCGAGGGCGTCCTTCTCGAGCTTCGGCGCGACCACGGTCGACCTCGGCGCCCCGGGCACCGAGACCCTCAGCACCTACATCGACGCCGAGTACCTGTCGGAGACCTTCGAGGCGGACGCCGGGTTCGCCGGCTGGTCCTCGACCGAAGCGGGGGGGAACTTCTCGCGCACGCAGACCGGAGCGCTCGCCGGCTCGTGGTCGCTGACCAACGACACGGCGACGCAGGCGGACGGCTCCACACGGAACACCCTGACCCCCGCCGCGGCAGTGCCCGACGACACGGCGTCGTGCACGCTGTCCTACCGTCGCAACCTGACGCTGGCCGCCGGGACGAGCGACGGGTTCACCTACGGCCTGGTGATCGACGGCGTCGCCGGAACGCCGGTCAGCGGCACCACCACCGGCGTCGTTTCCGTTCAGCGGACGTTCACGATCCCGCCGGGCCAGCACGAGGTCGGGGCCGTCTTCACCTACTCCCGCGGCGCCGGCCAGGCAGCTACGAACGGGGTGCTCATCGACAACGTGCGCCTGACCTGCAGGCCAAGTCCGCCCGGAGCCGAGAACGAGACGTCCTACGAGTTCCTCCAGGGCACGTCGATGGCCGCGCCGCACGTCACCGGGACCGCCGCGCTGATGTTCTCCCTGAAGCCCGCGGCGACGGTGACGGACGTGCGCAGCGCGCTGCTGGCCGGCGTGGACCCGGTCCCGGCGCTGGCGGGCACGACGGCGACGGGCGGGCGGCTGAACGCCTGGAAGGCGCTCGCCGCCCTCGTCCCGCTCGACACCGCGATCACGAGCGGGCCGAGCGGCACGACTGCGTCGACCACGGCGTCGTTCGCCTTCGACTCGAACGGGAGCGGGCCGGCCGGCTTCGAGTGCCGGCTGGACGGCGGCGCCTACTCGGCGTGCAGCAGCCCGGCCGCGTATCCGGACCTCGACGAGGGGCCCCACACCTTCGACGTGCGGGCCAAGCTGCCGGGCGGCGTGGATTCGATGCCGGCGTCGCGAGCCTGGACGGTCGCGGTCGGGCCGCCGGACGAGTTCGGCGGCGGCATGACGCCGGGCGCCGGCCCGATGGACATCGCGACGGGGCCGGACGGCAATCTGTGGTTCACCCAGTGGGACGGCCACCGGATCGGGCGGATCACGCGGTCGGGCGCGATCACCGAGTTCAGCGCGGGCATCACCGGCGCGGCGCGACCGAGCGAGATCGTCGCGGGCCCGGACGGCAACCTGTGGTTCACCGAGTACGACGGCAGCCGCGTCGGGCGTATCACGCCCGCCGGGCAGGTCACGGAGTTCGAGCTGCCGGACGCGAACGCCGAGCCGGACGGCATCGTCGCGGGCCCGGACGGCAGCCTCTGGTTCACGATGCACGGCGCGAACGCAATCGGGCGGATCACGACGGCCGGCGCGATCACGACGTTCTCCGACGGCATCTCGCCCTCGGCCGGGCTCGGCGAGATCGCCGCAGGCCCGGACGGCAACCTGTGGTTCACCGAATTCGACGGCAACCGCATCGGGCGCATCACGCCCGCCGGCACCGTGACCGAGTTCCCGCTGCCGACGCCAGGCTCCAAGCCCTACGGCATCGCACCTGGCCCGGACGGGGCGCTGTGGTTCACCGAGTGGGAGGGCAACCGGATCGGCCGCATCACGACCGGGGCCAGCCCGTCCATCCAGGAGTTCCCGCTCGCGCGGGCCGGCGCCCGCCCCTGGGGCATCGCCGCCGGCCCCGACGGCGCGCTGTGGTTCGTTGAGACCGCGAAGAACCGGATCGGCCGCATCACGACCGCCGGGCAGGTCACCGAGCGCTACATCGCCACCCCGGGGTCCGAACCGCAGCTCATCGCGGCAGGCCCCGACGGGAACATGTGGTTCTCGATGCAGAGCGCCGACCGGATCGGGCGCATGGCGACCGGCCAGCCGGCGGCGAGACCGGCGATCTCCGGCACGCCGCAGCCGGGCCAGGCGCTGTCGTGCCCGCCGGGCACCTGGTCCTCGGCCCTGCTGGCGACCACGCGCCAGTGGCTGCGCGACGGTACGCCGATCCCCGGCGCCACCGGGGCGACCTTCACGCCCGCGGGGAGCGACGTCGGCCGTGCCATCGCCTGCCGGGTCAGCGCGACGTTCACCGCCGTCCCGATGCCCGTCACCGTCGACAGCGACGCCGTCACGATCGGCGCGGCGCCGCCGGTCGGCCCCGCGGGCACGCCGCCGGCGCCGCCGGTCGGCCCCGCCGGCACCCCGCCGGCACCGCCGGCCGGCCCCGCCGGCACCCCGCCGGCGCCGCCGCCCGCCCCGGCGATCACCGGCCTGGCCGTCACTCCGGCCCGCTTCGCCGTCGACGCCCGCGGCGCCGCCGAGCGGCCGGCCGTCGCTGCAGCCCCCAAGGGCACAACGTTCCGCTTCCGCAGCGCGACCGCCGCCCGCGTCCTCTACACGGTTGAGGCGCTGAGGCCGGGCAAGCGCTCCGGTCGCCGGTGCGTGACCCCGACGCGCGCCAACCGGGCCAAGCGCTCGTGCACCCGCGTGGTCCTGGCCGGACGGTTCGCGGCCGCGGCGGTGCCAGGCAACAACCGCAAGAAGTTCTCCGGCCGCATCGGCGCGAGGCGCCTCGCGCCGGGCGCCTACCGCGCCACGCTCGTCGCCATCAGCGGCGCCCGCCGCTCGGCCCCGCGCAGCGCGGCGTTCACGGTCGTGGCCCGCTAGACCTAGCGCGCCCGCTCGAACGCGGAGCCGAGGCGGATCAGCTCGGGCTCGCTCCACGCCCGCCGGTTCCCGACGCGCTGGTTGCCGGGCATCGCCGGGCCCGGCACCGACAGGACCGGCAGGCCGGAGTCGGGAGGGAGCAGCGCGGTCGTGCGCCGGCACGCCACCGGCCGTAGGTCGGGCCGCGCGGCGCCGGCGCCTGCAGTTCGAGGTTCACGTTCTCGAGGATCCGCACCTTGCCAGCCGCCGGCGGCTCGCGGCTCGCGGCTCGCGGCGACGATCCCGGCCAGGGAGCCGACCGGCGCGCCGGCGCCCGGGCCACGGAACCAGGCCGCGACCTCCGGCTTGAACTGGCGGACCGAGATGTTCGGCACGTCGCGCAGGCGGCTGAACGGACCCCGCGGCGCGGGCAGTTCGACGATCGTTGCCCGCCGCGCGACGAGCAGCCCGTCGCACCGTGGGCCCACTCGTCCATGTTCGTCTTCCGGAGCACGACCGCGCCAGCGCCGCGCAGGCGCGCGACGATGCGGGCGTCGCGGGTGGCCCGGAAGCCGAGCATCGTGAGCGAGCCGACGGTCGTGTGGAGCTTGTCCGCCGTCTCGTAGTCGTCCTTGGCCAGGAGGGTGACGCAGTGGAGCGGTCGCAGCCGGTCGGTCGACCACTGCACGGCGTCGAGGGCGTCGGCGATCGCGAGCGCGTCGGGGTTGGTCTCGAGCACCGCCCGCGGCCGATTCGGACCCCGCTCCACCGCGCGGATGCGGGCGAGCGCCGCTTCGGTCACCGCGCGGCAGGTCGTGGTTCCGCCGGCGAGCGAGGCCTCGAGGGCGGCGATGGAGGCGGGCGGCGGGGCGGCGGCAGGCGCAGCGGGGCCGCGGCGAAGGCGGCTGACATCGCGGCAGCCGGAACGACAACGGCGGTGCCGAGGATGGGGGAACTGGCATCGCCTCGCTATCGACGGCCAGACCGGCACGAGCCCCGCGGGGACCGATGGCGGCGCGCGGGCGCCGGCGCCGACTACCCTCGGGAGCTGGTCGCCGAGGTCAGGCCGGTCGCTTGCGAGCTGCCGGCCACGCAAAGCCTGCCGTTGTCGTGCCCATGCACACCGAGCCCGATCGGCTCGTGATCGAGCGGTGCATCACGGCGTCGCCGCCCGACCCTCGCCCCGGCGCCGAGTCGCGATCGCGATCTGGGTCGTACCGGAGGCGAGCACCGCCGCGGATCCGGCGGCGGCTGAC
>CAZEKK010000216.1:0-4956 GCA_964512905.1 uncultured Solirubrobacteraceae bacterium | reverse complement strand
GGCACCACCGCGCCGCAGCATGGCTCGCGCTCGGGACCACGGCCACCATCGTCCTCTGGCTAATCGACCGCACGGCATGACCGCCCGCGCACCATCCGTCTGCAACGTGCCCGGCTGCCCGACGCTGATCCCAGCCGGGACCAGCCGCTGCCCCGAGCACGGCGGCAACCAGCGCACCGGCAGCCCGCGCGGCAGCACCCGCGCATGGCGCCGCCTGCGCCGCCAAGTCCTGACCCGCGACGGCTACCGCTGCACCCGCTGCGGCACCCGCGACGGGCTCGAAGTCCACCACCGCGTGCCCGTGACGAACGGCGGCGAGGACACCATCGCGAACACGATCACCCTCTGCCGCGACTGCCACGCCCAGACGCACCGGAGGGCAGCCGGCGTGACGAGCCACCGGCAACGCCCGCCCATGCCCGCACGAGCGCCCGCACGGCCCTCTCACGCCATCCTCGACGTGGGGGGATACCTGCAAGCGCATTGGACCGGCCAGCGCCCGGGGGCAGCGTCGCGGTGCGCACGGATTCAGGAATCGGGGGCGTGAGCGTGGCACCGACCCCGAAGCCGCCCGGCCAGCGCCGCCGATCGAGCAGCGAGCAGGCCGCGTGGCGGACGCTGCCCGCGGCCGGCCGGAAGGGCAGGCCGCCGACGCTGCCCGGCGCCGCGAAGCTCGGGAAGCCGGCGCGGGATTGGTGGCGGGTGGTGTGGAGGTCTCCGATGGCGGCGGTGTTCCTGCCGGCGGACGTGCCGGCGCTGGCCCGGGCGGCGCAGCTCGTCGCCAGGGCTGCGGCGGGCGAGGCGTCGGCGACCGAGCTGGCCGAGCTGCGCCAGCTCGAAGACCGGTTCGGCCTGTCGCCGCTCGCGCGGCGCCGTCTGCAATGGGAGGTAGAGCAGGCCGCGGGCCCGTCGAAGCCCGGCTCGGCGCGGGCGGCGGACGCGCGGCGGCTGCGGCTCGTCGGCAACGGGGGCGGGTCGTGACCGTGAACCCGGACGGGCTCGGACCCGTGGACTTCCCCACGCTCGGGTGGCAAGTCGTGGAGTGGATCGAAGCGAACCTCGTGCACGGCCCCGGCGACGTGCAGGGCCAGCCGATCGTCCTCGATGACGAGCTGACGCGGTTCCTGTGCCACGCCTACCGCGTCGACCCGGACACGGGCCGGCGGGCGTTCCGGCGGTGCTGCCTGTCCAGGCCGAAGGGCCGGGCGAAGTCGGAGTTCGCGGCGATGGTCGTGTGCGCCGAAGCCTTGGGGCCGGTCCGCTTCGACCGCTTCGACGGCCAGGGCGATCCGGTCGGCAGGGCGGTGCGCGCGCCGTTCATCCGGTGCCTGGCTACCGAGGAGACCCAGGCCGGATTCGTCTACGAGTCGGTGCTCGTGATGCTCGCCTGCCTGCGCGACGAGCACGGCGCCGACCTCGACATCGGCCTGACCCGGACCTACCTGCCCGGCGGCGGGGAGATCCGGCCGAGCACCGCGTCCTCGTCGGCGAAGGACGGCGGCAAGGAGACGTTCACCGCCGCCGACGAGACGCACCTGTACGTGCTGCCGGAGCTCAAGCGGATGCACGCCGTGGTGCGGCGCAACCTCGCCAAGCGCCGGGACGCCGAGCCGTGGATGCTCGACGTGACGACGGCGTTCCTGCCGGGGGAGGAGAGCATCGCCGAGGAGCTGCACCAGCACGCCGCGAAGGCCATGCCGGGGCAGCTTGAGGCCGAGGGCATCCTGTACGACTACCGCGCCGCCCCGCCGATCGCCGACTGGCACGACGACGCCGAGATCCTGGCGGCGCTGCGGGCGGTGTACGGGCCGGCGGCCGGGTGGATGGACCTGCGCCGGCTGCTGGCCGAGATCCGCGACCCGCACGCCGACCCCGCCGACTCCGCGCGGTACTGGCTGAACCAGCTTGTCGCCTCGTCGGACCAGTGGCTCCCCGCCCAGGCATGGGCGCTCTGCGCCCGCCCCGGCGAGCAGGTCGAGGCCGGCGACAGGATCGCGGTCGGGTTCGACGGCAGCCGCTTCGACGACAGCACGGCGCTCGTCGGCTGCCGCCTGTCGGACGGGCACCTGTTCATGGTCGGGCTGTGGGAGAAGCCCGACGGCCGGGCCGGCGACGGATGGGAGGTCCCGCGCGAGGAGGTCGACGCCGCGATGCACGCCGCCATGAGCGAGCACGCCGTGGTGCGCTGCTACGCAGATCCGCCCTTCTGGCAGGCCGAGGTCGACGCGTGGGCGCGCGAGTGGCCCGAGGCCGTCGTGGCGTGGTGGACGCAGCGCGACGCGCAGATGAGCCGGGCGCTGGAGCGGTTCCACACCGACGCGATCGCGGGCGTCCTGACCCACGACGGCGACCCGGCATTGGCCCGGCACGTCGCGAACGCCCGGAAGCGCAAGACGCGGGCCGGCGTCGGCATCCGCAAGGACCGCCAGCGGTCCCCGCACAAGATCGACGCGGCCGTCGCCGCCGTCCTCGCGTATGAAGCCCGCGCCGACGCCCTGGCAGCCGGTCTCGACAAGCCCAAGCGCTCGAACCGGCTCCACGTGTTCTGACCGATGCGGCTCGACCCTGACCAGCTCGACGCGCTCGCCGCGATGGTAGCCGGCCAGCTCGCCGACCGGCTCGGCCCCGCCGGGCGCGACCTCGGTGCCAATGGCACGGAAGTCTCGAACGGTCCTCGGGGATTGGTGGACGCTGCGGCGGTGGCCGAGGCGCTGGGCGTGAGCCGCGGGACGGTGTACGCGCACGCCGACGACCTCGGCGCGATCCGGGCGGGCGGCGCGCTGCGCTTCGACCTCGCCGCGATCCTCACCCGGCGCAACCCGCCTGCGGAACGGCCCGCACCCGATCGGCAGGCCGCGCCGAGGCCGGCGAGGCGCAGGCGGCCCGCGGCGGGCTCGATCCTCAAGCCGCGCGACGAGAGCCGCGAGGCGGCGTGACTGCCGCCCGTCGCCGGGGAGCCGTTGGCCGCGGGTGTACGCTCCGGGCACCTACAAAGTGGGGCGGCGCCGCGCCAACGGCCCGCCCCGTGGCCCCGAGGACGGACATCCTCGGCGCGATCCGCACGGTACCCGCCGCCGCGGCCCTCTCGCCGGAAGCCCGCCCCTCGGCCCGCCACGCGACCCGAGGAGGCCCATCATGGCCGCAGTGACGATGACGCTGGAGGAGAAGGTCTACGCGATGCTCACCGAGCAGTCGCCGGAAGGCCCGATCGCCGCGTGCTCGAACCGCATCGACGTGGAGGGCTCGCACCTGACGAGCTGGGAGAACGACCTCCGCGACTGGGGGATGGTCTACGGGTTCGCCTACGGCGTGGCCCGCGCCGAGAACCCGTGGCAGCCTGAGGCGCTGGCGATCGGCGAGGCGCTGAACGCGGCGCGGGCCGCGTTCGCGCGGTGGGGCGGCCCGATCGCCAGCCGCCCCGACGGCCAGGCCGTCGCGGCCGCGGCGCAGGCCGTCCAGTTCGCCTACAGCTACGCGAACCGCGACGGCGCGATCGCGAAGTCCGACCCGGACCTGCACGCCGCGCTCGGCCGCCTGTTCGCCGCGATCGGCGACGGGGAGGCGTGCTGATGCCCCGCCCCGTGACCGGCAGCATCACCGAGCACACCGCCGCCGACGGCACCGTCTACCGGTCGCTGCGGTTCTACGCCTACGGCAAGCGCCGCCGCGTCCCGCTCGGCCCCGTCACCCGGGAGGAGGCCGAGCGCCGGCTCGGGCACGTCCTGGCCGACGTCGACCGGGGCGCCTGGAAGCCGGCCGAGCCCGCCCCGCCGCCCGCGGAGCCCGTGGCCGAGCCGACGTTCCACGAGTACGCCGAGCAGTGGTGGGTCCAGAATGAGCGGCAGTGGAAGCCGGCGACCGTCACCGACTACCGGTGGCGGCTGGAAGCGCACCTGCTCCCGTTCTTCAAGGATCACCCGCTCGGCGCGATCACGGTCGCCGAGGTCGACCGGTACACCGCGGCCAAGCTGGCCGAGGCCGACGCGATCCGCAAGGCCCGCGCACGCGCCGAGGCGAAGGGCCGCAAGCCGTCCGGGCGGCGGCCGCTCGGGGCCAGCTCGATCAACAAGACGGTGATCCTGCTCGCGTCGATCCTCGAAACCGCCGTCGAGCGCGACCTGATCGCCCGCAACCCTGCCGCCGGCCCCCGCCGCAAGGTCCGCGCGCAGGCCCCCCGGCGCCCGTACATCGACGGGGCCGCCCAGGCCCGGGCGCTCCTCGACGCCGCCCAGGCGCTCGACGCCGGCCGCCGCGAGCATGACCGCCACCTGCACGCCCGGATCGTGGTGTCGGTGCTGATGCTCGCCGGGCTGCGGATCGGGGAGGCCACGGGGCTGCGGTGGCGCGACGTCGACCTCGCCGCCGGCTGGCTGCGGGTCGGGGAGGCCAAGACCGAGGCCGGCGCCGGGCGGCGGATCAGGCTGCGGCCCGCGCTGCGCGACGAGCTGGCCCGCGTCAAGCCCGCCGACGCCGCCCCGCTCGCGTTCGTGATCCCGACCCGCACCGGGCGGCGGCAGTCCAAGGACAACCTCCGCTCCCGCGTGCTCGCCCCGGCGATCGAGCTGGCATCCCGGCGGCTCGCCGACGCGGGGGAGGCGCCGCTGCCGGACGGGCTGACGCCGCACAGCCTGCGCCGGACGTTCGCGTCGATCCTGTACGCGCTGGACGAGAGCCCGGCCGTGGTGATGGCTGAGATGGGCCACACCGACCCGGGGCTCGCGCTGCGGATCTACGCGCAGGCGATGCGCCGCGACGACGGGGAGAAGGCGCGGCTCCGGGCGCTCGTGGACGGCGCCGAATGGGCCAACGTGGGCCAACGGGCCCCCGGCGCGGCCCCGGAGGCCCCGTCCGTCCGGGCCGCCTGAACGCAGAAACCCCCGCGTGTGCGGGGGTTTCGTGAGAGCGGCTGATGGGACTCGAACCCACGACCTTCTGCATGGCAAGCAGACGCTCTAG
>CAZEKK010000215.1:0-4974 GCA_964512905.1 uncultured Solirubrobacteraceae bacterium | reverse complement strand
CCGGCAGTATGACGCATGTCATACTCGCGCTCGCGGCTCCGCGGTACAAGGGCCGTTCCGTCATCGCTCACGGCCCCGCTGCTCGAGATGTACACGCGCGGCGCCACGCTGCACGCCTCCCGGGCAGACTCCCGGCGCTTCCTCCCGGAGGTGGCGGCCCTGGTCTCGGCAGGACGCCTCGATCCCGGGGTGATCCCCACCACGGTGGTGCCGTGGGACCGCGCCGACGAGGCCTGGCTCGAGCCGGCGACCAAGCTCGTCGTCAGCCGGACGGTGGACTGAGCCGCGCGGGGGCGCCAGCATGCCGCTCGGCTGCCCCGGACCGCGACGCTCAGCCGGCGACCGCGTCCAGGGCGCCGGCGAACGCGGCGCCGACGGCCTCGAGTTCGTCCTCGGTGATCACGAACGGCGGCGAGACCTGCAGCGCGACGCCGCGCAGCGCCCGCGTCAGCACGCCGCGCTCGCGGGCGCCCGCGACGATGCGGTTCATCAGCGCCGGGTCGGCGGCCCGCGCCTCGGCGTCGATCTCGACCGCGCCGAGCAGGCCGACGCCGGCCCGGACTTCGCTGACGAGCGGATGGCCCTCGAGCGGACGCAGCACGCGGTCGAGGACGGGCTCGAGCGCGGTCACGCGGTCGCGCAGGCCATCGCGCTCGATGATCTCCAGGTTGGCCAGGCCGACCGCGCAGCACGTCGTGTGGCCCGAGTACGTGTAGCCGTGGCGGAACACCGCGCCGGTGCCGCTCCAGAACGGCTCGCACACGCGCGGCCCGACGATCACGGCCCCGAGCGGCGCGTAGCCCGAGGTCAGGCCCTTCGCCGTCGTGATCATGTCCGGGTGGATGCCGTAGCGCTCGGAGCCGAACCAGTGGCCAAGGCGGCCGAACCCGCTCACGACCTCGTCGGCGACGAGCAGGACGTCGGCGTCGCGGCAGATCGCCTCGACCTCCTGGAGGTAGCCGTCGGGCGGGTGGATGACGCCCCCGGCGCCGATCACCGGCTCGCAGAAGAACGCTCCGACGCGCTCGGGGCCGAGGTCGTCGATCGCCGCGCGGAGGGTCGACGGGTCGTCCCAGGCGACGCGCTCGACGGTCGGGACGAGCGGATGGAAGTCCTGCAGGTTCGCCGGGATGCCGGCCAGGGAGGTCCCGTAGGCGTTCATCCCGTGGTAGGCGTGTTCGCGCGAGAGCACGATCTCCTTCTCGGGCTTGCCGACCGCCCTCCAGTAGGACCGGACGAGCTTGGCCGCGGTGTCGACCGACTCGGAGCCGCCGTCGGTGAAGAAGATCTTCGCGTCCGGAAGGTGAGTGAGCGAGGCGACCTTCGCGGCCAGCGCCTCGGTCGCCGGCGTCGTGTAGCGCTCGAAGGTCTGATAGGCCGCGAGCGTGCGGATCTGCTCGGCGGCGGCGTCGGCGATCTCTCCCCGGCCGTGGCCGACGTTGCAGTACCAGAGGCTGGCCATCGCGTCGACGTAGGCGCGGCCGGCGTCGTCGTACACGGTCGAGCCCTCGCCGCGCACGATCGTGACCCGCCCGCCGTGTGCCGCAAGAGCGGCGACGTCGGCGAAGGGGTTCCAGTAGCTCGTCGTGGTCGTGGCGGTTGCCATGCGGTCGTTCCTCGGGCTCGGGTGCGGGCGCCGCGACGGGGGCGCGTGCACGACTGTACGCGGGCGGGGCTTGGCCGGGCCGGCGGAGGCGCCCGGGCCCGGCCGGACGCCGCGGCGTGGTGCGCCGCTATCCCTCGCGCTCGGCGACGAGCCGCTCGAGGTCGTCGACGACGCGCCCGAGCTCGTCCGCGAGCGGTCCCGGCGCGCGGGCGGCGAACGTGTCGGCAAGCCGGCGGTAGTACCAGAGCTGCCCATCCCGGCCGGCGTTGAACCGCTCCCACAGGGCCGGGCCCTGCGCCCGGTAGTCGAAGACGATCGCGCGGGCGTTGTGGAGCTTGTCGGCCAGCGACACCCGCAGCGCGCCCGGGTCGTCGTCGGCGTCGAGGTGGGCGAGGTAGGCCTCCTTGCGCTCCCGCCACGGGGGCTTGGCGGCGGGATCCGAGACCGTGGAATCGCTGCAGGCAAGCACGATCTCCGCGACCCGGTCGCCGAACTGCTTGCGGATCACCGCGGCGGTATCGAGGCCGCCCTGGTCCTCGACGGCGTCGTGCAGCAGCGCGGCGATCGCCTCGTCCTCGGAGCCGCCGTCGTCGAGCACGAGGGAGGCGACGGCGAGCAGGTGCGAGAAGTACGGGATCGCCGTGCCCTTGCGCAGATCGCCGGTGTGGAGCACGCGGGCGACGTCGACGGCCTCGGAGAAGCGGTCGGTCAGTTCGGTTGCGGACGACACTCCCGGTGAGCGTACCCTTCGCCGCCATGTCCCGCCCCGGCGGCGCCCCGGCCGCTCCCGAGCGCGAGGCCGCCCCCGCGCCCCGCGGCATCGCGGCGCTCTACGCCGTGCCGGCGCCGCTGCTCGTGGTGGCCGCGGCCATGTCGGTGCAGTTCGGCGCCGCCCTGGCCGCCACCCTCTTCGACGACATCGGGCCTGCGGGTGCGTCCGTCCTGCGGGTCGGCATCGCCGCGGCGATCCTCCTGGCGGTCTGGCGGCCGCGGATCCGCGGCATCGCGGCGGCGGATCTGCGTCTCGCGGCGCTCTTCGGGCTCGCCCTCGGCGGGATGAACTTCACCTTCTACGAGGCGCTGGACCGGATCCCGCTCGGCATCGCCGTCACCGTGGAGTTCCTGGGCCCGCTCGCGGTGGCGGTCGTGGGCTCGCGCCGGCGGCTCGACCTGCTGTGGGCGGCCCTGGCGCTCGCAGGCATCGTGCTGCTGGCCAGCCCGAGCGGGGCCGGCGCCGACGCGGTGGGCCTCGCGCTCGCGGCCGTCGCAGGGATCTGCTGGGCCGCCTACATCGTCCTCGGCGTCCGCCTGGGGCGGGCGTTCCACGACGGCAGCGGCCTCGCGCTCGGGATGGCCGTCGCCGTGCTCGTGCCGCTCGGACCGGGCATCGCGGAGGCGGGGATCGACCTGCTGGCCCCGGCGATCCTCGCCATGGGCGCTGCCGTCGCCCTGCTCTCCTCGGTGATCCCGTACACGCTCGAGACCGAGTCCCTGCGGCGCCTGCCCGCGAACGTGTTCGGCGTCCTCATGAGTCTCGAGCCCGCGGTCGCGGCGGCGGCAGGGTTCATCGTGCTCGGGCAGTCGCTGGGCGCCGTCGAACTTGCGGCCATCGCGTGCGTGGTGGCCGCCAGCGTCGGCGTGACGAGCACCGGACCGGGCCGGGCCACGCCGGAGATCTAGCTGGCTACCGCGGCGTCGGCGGGCCGTAGACCGGCAGCGAGAAGTCCATCGGCTTGCCGTAGTTGATCCCGGCGGCCACGGCGGAGCGCGAGCGCGCCCGCAGATAGGGGATCGGATTGGTCGGTGTCGACCACGGGGCGCGACCGAGCCGGATCTCGAAGTGGAGGTGGTCGCCGTAGCAGTTGCCCGTGCAGCCGACCTTTCCGATGACCTGGCCCTTCTCGACGTAGTCGCCGAGCGACACGAGGTACCGCGACTGGTGCGCGTAGCAGGAGGAGATCGTCACGTGCGCGATGCAGGTGAAGTTCCCGTAGCCGCCCTGCCAGCTCGCGATGATGACCTTGCCCGCCGCGACGGCGCGAATCGAGCTGCCAGACGGCTTGCCGATGTCGATGCCGGTGTGCATCCGCCCCCAGCGCGGCCCGTACGGCGAGGTGACCGGCCCGATGACCGGCCACGGCAGCGAGCCCATGCCCGGCTGGTCCTGCGGCTCGCGCGTCTGCCCTGGGTCGGGCTTGGCGCCAACCTCGGTGCCGCCGGTGGCCTTCTCGGGGTGGATCACCGTCACGATCTGCTTGCTCGGGGAGGACTCGGCGCCGTCGGCGCCGACGAGCGCCACGTGGCCGGAGACGGCGGACGCGGGCACCTCGGCGGTGACCGATGCGCGGCCGACCGCCTTCGGGGCCACGGCGCGGTCGTCGCTCGTGCCGACGCCGCCGAGGAATTTCACGCGGACGGTGCGGGCCACCCGCTTGCCGCGGATGACCACGACTCCGCGCTCCTTCACGCTGACCGACCGTGCGGTGCTGCGCCGGCGGGCGGAGGAGACCGTGCAGCCGGTGCGGCACTCCACGCGGGAGATGATCGGCGGCTGGAAGAAGACGGTGCCGCCGGTGGCTGCCGACTGCGCGGCGGGCGCAGCGGCCCCGGCGCCCGCTGGAACGACCGCGCCGGCAACGGCGACGCCCGCCGCCACGAGGGCGGTGCGGATGCGCGGCATGGGTACGACGGGCTTCACGCGGTATCGATCTCCCGGATCTTGGGCCTACGGGGTTAGCTGACGGGCTCGCGCTGATCGGGCAGCGCTACGGACCGAACACGATCCGATTCGCCCCCGGAGCCGAATGTCTCGGCTCCAGTGGTTCCCCCGTTCTCAACGGCCCCGGCGTGGGCTCCGTCGAGATTCGGCAGACGTCTTGCAGACGCGGTGACCCTACCAGAGGCGGGTTATGGAGCGCAGCCTCCTCGCGAAGGGGGCAGGGGTTCAAGTCGCCGTTCGCCGCCTGAGCGGGGATTCCTTGCCGCGGCGGACGGGTGTCGTCGGCGTGCGTGAGCCGCCGCGTGGCGGTCGCGAGCCGCCGCCTACGGGGCCGGTCGCTCGTAGTCGTGGCGACCGCCGGACTTCGCCAGCAGCACGACCTCGGCGATCTCGACGCCCCGCTCCACGCCTTTGACCATGTCGTACACGGTCAGGGCGGCGATCGCCGCGGCGGTCATCGCCTCCATCTCGACTCCGGTGCCGGCGGTCGTGCGGGCCTCGGCGGTGATCGTGACCGTGCCCGCGCCGGCGTCGATCTCGAGGTCGACCCCGACGAAGGAGAGCGGAAGCTGATGGCAGAGCGGGATCAGCTCGGCGGTGCGCTTGGCCGCCTGGATCCCGGCCAGCCGTGCCGTGCCGAGCACGTCGC
>CAZEKK010000214.1:0-5007 GCA_964512905.1 uncultured Solirubrobacteraceae bacterium | reverse complement strand
CCGACGGGTCCGGCCGCGTCGTCGCCTGCGAGGTGCTCGTGCCGACGCTCGCGGTGCGCAACCTGATCCGCGAGGGCAAGACCCACCAGATCTACAGCTCGCTGCAGACCGGCGGCCAGGTCGGGATGCAGACGATGGATGCGGCGCTCGTCTCCCTCGTGCGCCAGGGCAAGATCACCCGCGCGCTCGCCGAGCAGCGCACGACCACGCCCGACGAGCTGCGCCGCCTCATGGGCGCGGTCTCGATGGCCGCGTGAGGGGCTGAGGGGCGCCGATGGCCACCTACGTCTTCAAGGCGATCGACTTCAGCGGCACGCCCGCGCGCGGCGAGGTCGAGGCCGAGAGCAAGCAGGCGGTCACCGACCAGCTCAAGTCGCGCGGCCTGATCGTCCTGGACATCGCCGACAAGACGAAGTCCAAGGAGATCGACCTCAGCCGCTTCCAGCGCGTCAAGCCCCACGACCTTGCCGTGATGACCCGGCAGCTCGCCACGATGATCACGTCGGGCATGACGATCCTGCGGGCGCTCTACGTGCTCGAGGACCAGACCGAGAGCAAGCTGCTGCGCGAGACGCTGGTCTCCGTCCGCAAGGACGTCGAGGCCGGCCTGCCGCTCTCGGATGCCCTCGAGCGCCAGCCGCGGGTCTTCAACCCGCTCTACGTCGCGATGGTCCGCTCCGGCGAGACCGGCGGCGTGCTCGAATCAGCCCTGATCCGGACCGCCGACCAGCTCGAGGCCGACAACTCGCTGCGGCGCCAGGTCCGCGCGGCGATGATGTACCCGGCGGTGATCATCACGTTCGCGATCGTCGTCATGCTGGCGCTGATCGCGTTCATCGTCCCGTCGTTCGCCAAGGTCTTCAAGGACTTCGGCGGCGAGCTGCCGGCGCTGACGAAGGTCACGATCTCGATGTCGAAGGTCCTGACCGGCTACTGGTACCTGCTCATCGTCGGCGTCATCGCCGTGGTGGTGGCCTTCCTGAAGTGGAAGAAGAGCTCGTGGGGGCGGCCGCAGTGGGACAGGTTCCGCTTGAGCATCCCGCTCAAGATCGGCGACACGGTGCAGAAGGTCGCGCTGGCGCGCTGGTCGCGGACGTTCAGCGCGCTGACCTCGAGCGGCGTGCCGCTGCTGCAGGCGATCGAGATCACCGGCAAGACCGCCGGCAACGCCGTGGTGGAGAAGGCGATGGCCGACGTCGTGGAGAGTGTCAAGAAGGGCGGCTCGATCCACAAGCCGCTCGAGAACGCCAAGGTGTTCCCCGGCATGGTCGTCCACATGATCGGCGTCGGCGAGGAGACCGGGGCCCTGGACACGATGCTCAACAAGATCGCCGACTTCTACGAGGACGAGGTCGCCGCCGCGGTCAAGGCGCTGACCTCGATCCTGGAGCCGGTGATGATCGTGTTCGTCGGCGCCATCGTCGGGTTCATCGTCATCTCGATGTACCTGCCGCTGTTCAAGGTGTACGACCAGATCAAGTAGGGACGGTGTTCGGTCCGCTGGAAGTTGGCGGATTCCGCTGAAGTTGTCGTGCGGGTTGGCGAGCGTTCGCTGAAGTTGGCGAGTCGTCGGCCTGCCACTAGAGGTTGACTGTCCGCGCAGCAGACGGACGACGCTGGAGCGAGCGGTCCCCGCGCAGGTGCTCTGGCAGGGCCGCGAAGCAAGGGGCTTCCGCGCAACGGACTGCCCGTCAGCTACGTTGAGAACCACGTGTCCGGCATGAGAGCTGCCAGAGGCCGCACAGTCGTCCGCGCCCCGTGGCGGGCGGTCGCTGCCGCGGCCGCGCTTTCGCAGGACCCGCGTTGCCGCGTGCAGCCGCCGCTTCGGGCCAGTCAACGCCCTCGTGCGCCAGGCGTCCCCAACGCGATACATCCTCGCCGGCCAGACCGTCCAGACACCCGGAACGCCATGCACCGGTGCGTCCACCGCCAAGCTCACCCGCTGGCCAGCATCGCTACGCCGCCCAGGCTCGGCGCCCGCGCGACCGTCCCGTACGTTTCCGCCTGCACATGATCGGGAGCCTTGGATGGGGTGTGCGGCCAGCGCTGCGCGGGTGGCGCGGCGCGTCCGTGGCGGCGGCCGTCGTCGCGGCGATGCTGGGCGCGGTCCCGGCGGCGTCCGGGTCGCCGGGGCGGCTGGGACCGCCGGAGCAGATGGCGTGGGTTGATGGCGACGTGCAGGCGATGGTGCCGTGGGGCGGGCGGGTGTATGCGGCGGGGTCGTTTTCGACGGTGGGCGGTCGGTCGCTGGGGCCGGTGGGCATCGTCGACGCGGCCACGGGTCGGGACGCGGCGGCCGGGCCGGTGCCGGCGTACACGAAACCCCCGGCCGACTACAGCACGGCGCGGGTGACGTCCGCGGCGGCGGATGGCACGGGCGGCTGGTACGTCGCGGGCGAGTTCGACCATCTCGGCGGCGTGCCGGCGCCGGGGCTCGGGCGGGTGCGCCCGGACGGGTCGGTGGACCCGGGGTTCGCCCCGCCGGCGCCCGATGCCGGTACGGCGTACGGGCGGCCGGTGGTGGCGCGGGGCAAGGTCTGGGCTGCGGCCGGCTCGGAGACCGCGGTGCTGGACGGCTCGACCGGCCAGCTGCTCGCCCGGCTCGGCGACGGGGCCGTGGCGGGCGCGTCGCCCGACGGCGGGACGGTGTACCTGCGAGGCCGCAATCTGCGGGTGCTGTCGCTGTTCGACGCCGAGTCGCTGGCGCGGGTCCGGTCGGTGATGCTGCCGGCAGAGTTCCGGTTCGTCGGCGACCTGGCCTTCGACGGCTCGGCCGTCTTCACCCAGAGCTGGAGCGAACGCCGGACGCGCGTGCTGGCTGGCGCGGACCTCGGGTCGGGCGCGCTGCGCTTCTCCGTGGCGCTCGCCGCAGCAGCCGGCGCATCGCGGTCGACGCCCTTGGCCGTCTCCTTTGGTGCCGGGCGCCTGCTGCTGTCGGGGAACGTCGGCCGGGTCGCCGGCCGTCCGGTGCGCGGCCTCACGGAGATCGACCGGACCACCGGGCTCCCGCGCCGCAGCTATGCCTCGGCGTTCCTGGCCAACACGGCGGTCGCGGGCGTCGAGGCGTCGGGCGGGCGGCTCTATGTGCTTGGCGGCCGCTCGCCCGGGAACGGGCACGACCTCCTGGCCGCGCTCGATGCGACGACCGGAGCGCTGGTCGACGAGTTCAGGCCGGGCGTGGGGAGTGACGTGGACGCGATGCCGTCCGGCGGCCGCGCGCTGCTGTGGGCGTTCTCGGATGTGGTCGTCGGCGCGGCGACCCGTCGCGGCGTGGTCGCGCTCGACGCGCGCACCGGCCGGGTGGACCCTGGCTTCGACGCCGGCCTGGTGCCCGGCGGCGACGGTCGGCTGGCGGCCGTCTCGCTGTCGGTGTCGCAGGGGCGGCTCGTGGTCGGCGGGCGGTTCAGCGCCCCTAGCGGCGGCCGCAACCTGGCGATCCTCAAGCTTCCGGAGGGCGCTCCCGCGGTGCGCGGGCTACGCCGCGACGGAGACGTCGTCGCGGTCGCGGCCACCAGCCGGCGCATCTACGTGGCCGAGACCATCGAGCGCCTCAGGCGCACGCCCACGGGCCGGCTGACCGCCATCGACGCGGACGGACGCCCGGACCGCGGCTTCCGCACGTCGGCGTCCTGGCCCGTGTGGTCGCTGGCGGTCGCGGGAGGGCGGCTCGTGGCCGGCGGCTCGTTCGACCGGGTCGGCGGCGTGCGCCGCCGCGGCCTGGCCGCCCTCAGCCTCGCCACCGGACGAACCGCCGCAGGCTTCGACGCCCGCCTGCCCTGCTACCGAGACGATTACTGCCAGCCGTACGTGTACCGGCTCGCGGCACGGTCTGGACGCTTGTACGCGCTGGGCGGCTTTGGCGACGTGAGGCCGACCGCGGGGGATCGGGTGGCCGGCGTGGCCGCGCTGAATCCGGTCACCGGACGGCGCATCGCCCGCTTCGCCCCGTCCGCCAGCTTCAACGGCGACGAGCAGCCGTTCCCCACCAGCTTCGCGGTGTCGCCAACCCGCGTCTACGTCCCTGAGTCGGGCATCTTTGACTACGGCATCAAGGTCCTCGCCGCCTCCACCGGGGCGCAGGTCGCCTTCCTGCCGGCCCCCGACCCGTCCGCCCCCAAGTCCAGCGGGCTCGTCACCGGAGCGCTCGCCGTCACCCCGTCCGGCCTCATCGCCGCCCAGGGCAGCCGCATCCGGCGCTACGCCGGCACGCCGTAGGCTCCTTTGGTTCACCGCCCGCTTTGTGATCGGCGGGTCGGCCCGGCGGCTCGTCGTCACCGTGCGCTGCGGGGCTGAAGGCCTTGCCCCTGTTCGTTCCGCCGGCTCCCACCAGCGCTGTTTGGTGTGCCGGCGGCTGAGGCGGCGGCCCTAACCACGCGCCGCAGGTCGCCGCTCGCCAACTTCAGCGGACTACGCCGCCGCCAACTTCTGCGGATCGACCGCTATTCCGGGTTTCGCATCCGACAACTTGCAGCGGACCGAACAGCCGGGAGATCCAGGAGGGCGGGATCGGCGGGAGCCCGGATCGGGAGATGCCCCGCTCCCGGCCCCGTCCGTGAGGCCGGGTGGTGCGCTGGCTCACGGGCTGCCGGGAGCCTGGGTCTCTGTGAACAGCGCGCCCTGCGCCGCGCCCGATCCGGACTCGCCGCCGCCGCGGCCGCGCAGGACGAACGCGATGCCCGCCGCGACTGCCGCTCCCGCGATCGGGCCGGCGACGTAGACGAGGTAGTGCGAGAAGTCCCCACCCACCAGATCGGGGCCGAAGGTGCGGGCGGGATTCATCGACGCGCCGGAGATCGGGCTGCCCCACAGTCCGGCAAGGGCGATGTAGGCGCCGACGCCGATGGCACCGAAGAGGCCGACGTTCTGCGCTCCTGACGCCGTTCCGAGGATGACGCTCACAAGCCCGACGGTCAGGATGAACTCCATCCAGAACGCCGCCCCGGCCGAGTAGTCGCTGCTGGGGTAGTTGGAGCCGTAGGTCGCCGACACGTCGATGACCTGGTGCAG
>CAZEKK010000213.1:0-5011 GCA_964512905.1 uncultured Solirubrobacteraceae bacterium | reverse complement strand
TCGTCGACGTCCTCGAGCGCGACGGCGGCGGCCTCGACCTCACCGATCCGGTCCGCGACGGGATCGCGACCCACTCCAGCCGCGCGCCGATGCCGGCCACCCTCGAGGGGCGGATCGTGCGCCTCGTCGATCGGATCGCCTACATCAACCACGACATCGACGACGCGGTGCGGGCCGGCGTGATCGGAGAGGATGCGCTCCCGTCCGAGGCGATCGCGGCGCTCGGCACCGGCGGTTCGCAGCGCATCGACACCCTCGTGCACGACCTCGTCGAGCACTCGGCGGCCGCCGGCGACATCGTCCAAGGGGAGGCGGTCGGCGCCGCCATGAACGACCTGCGGGACTTCATGTTCGCCCGCGTCTACCTGGGCCCGGAGGCGCGGCGCGAGCACGCCCGTGTCGAGACGGTGATCCGCACGCTCTTCGAGCACTTCGCCCAGCGCCCCGAGGCGCTGCCGGCGGGGCCGGCGGGGGCGTCGGAGGCCGAGCGCATCACCGACTACCTCGCCGGCATGACCGATCGGTTCTGCATCCGCACCTTCGAGGACCTGACCGTTCCGCGGTCGTTCGCCTGACGCCGATGCCCCGGTACACCGACGACAGCAAGGAGCGGGTCCGCGACGCGGTGGACATGGTCGCGCTCGTCGGGGCGCGCACCGAACTGCGCAAGGCGGGGCCGTCCTCCTACCAGGGGCTGTGCCCGTTCCACGACGAGCGCACGCCGTCGTTCGGCATCGACCCGGTCAAGAAGGTCTACCACTGCTTCGGCTGCGGCGCGGGGGGCGACGCGTTCCGTTTCGTGCAGGAGACCGAGGGCGTGGACTTCGTCGGGGCGCTGGAGTTCCTCGCGGATCGCTTCGGGGTCGAACTCGAGGTCGCCGACGAGGATCCGCGGGCCGCGGAGCGCCGCGCCCGCCGCGAGCGCCTGCTGGCGCTGCTGGAGCGCACGGCGGCGTTCTACGCCCGCGTGCTGTGGGATTCCGCCGAGGCCGAGGCGGCGCGCGAGTATCTGCTGGCCCGCGGCCTGGACGAGCCCACCCTGCGCGACTTCCGCGTCGGCTACAGCCCCAAGGCGTGGGACACGGTCCTCACCGGCTCGCGCCGCGCCGGCTTCACCGAGGCCGAGCTGCTCGAGGCCGGGCTGGCCCAGCGGTCGCGCGAGCGGCCCGGGCAGGTGTACGACCGCTTCCGCGGCCGCATCATGTTCCCGCTCACCGACCTGCGCGGGCGCGTGCTCGGCTTCGGCGCGCGGGCGCTGCGCGACGACCAGCGGCCGAAGTATCTGAACTCCAGCGACGGCGAGGTCTACCACAAGGGCCGCCAGCTCTTCGGGGCCGACCTGGCCCGCTCGGCGGCCGCGAAGGCCGGCCGGGTGGTCGTCGTCGAGGGGTACACCGACGTCTTGGCGCTCCATCAGGCCGGCATCACGAACGTGGTCGGCTTGATGGGCACGGCGATGACCGAGGAGCAGGTGGCCGCGCTGGCGCGCCTGGCCGGCGTCGAGGGCGTCGTCGATCTCGCGCTCGACGCCGACGCTGCCGGGCAGGACGCGATGCTCCGCGCCCAGCGGGTTGCCCGCGGCCAGCGCCTCGAGCTGCGGGTGGTCCCGCTGCCGCCGGGCACCGACCCGGCCGAGCTCGTCGCCGTGGAGGGAGCCGAGGCGGTGCGGGCCCGGATGGAGGGGTCGGTCCCGTTCGCGCGCTTCCGGGTCGACGCGATCCTCGCGCGCGACGATCTCAACACGCCAGAAGGCCGCGACCGCGCCTACGCCGAGCTGCGCGGCGTCCTGTCCAGCCTGCCGCCCGCTCCGAGCCGCGAGGAGCTCGTGCGCAAGGTGGCCGGCAGGCTGGCGCTTTCGGAGCAGCTCGTCGGCCTGCTCGTCGAGCCGCCGCGCGAGTCCGAGCGGGCCGAGGCCGCCCCGCGTTCGGTCCCCGCACACGCTGGCGCGGAGGACGGCGGGCCGCGGCCCGCGCCGGCGCGGCGGGGCGCGCCTGGCGTGCTGAACCGCCGCGAACAGACCGAGCGCACGTTCCTGGCGCTGTGCATCGCCATGCCCGACCTCGGCCGCGAGGCGCTGCGGCGCGTCGATCTCGAGCAGCACTTCACCTCCGACCTGGCGCGCCGGGCGGCCGCCCACCTCCGCGACCACCTCGCCTCGCCGACCGAGCACCTCCCGCCGGACGACCCGGACCTCAGCGATCTCGTGGTCGAGCTATCGGTGCTGGCCGCGCAGGGGCCGTTCGAGCCCACCGCCCTGGAGCTCGAGACGCTGCAGCTCGAGATGGCGCGGCTCGAGCGCGAGATCGCCGCCGCCAGGGCCGAAGGGCGCCTCGACGTCGCCGCGCTGGCGGCGCAGAAGACCGAGGTCAAGGCGCGGGTGGACCGTGCGCTCGACGAGGTGGCGTCGCGGCCGGCGCCGGAGGCGCCATGACCGGGGCGCCCGCCGTCCTGCCGACGCCCGCGGATCTGACCGCTTCCTGGCTCGAGCCGGTGCTCGGCGCGGGGCCGATTGCGGCGATACGAACGACGCCGATCGGCACGGGGCAGATGAGCGAGAGCCACCGCGTGGCCATCGACTACGCCGCCGGGCCAGGGGCGGGTCCGGCGACGGTGGTCGTGAAGTTCGCCGCCAGCGACCCGACCAGCCGCGCGACCGGTGTCGGCTTGGGCGCCTACGACCGGGAGATCCGCTTCTATCGGGAGCTGGCGCCGCGGATCGGCGGGCCGCTGCCGGCCTGCCACGCCGCCGTCATCGATCCGGCCGAGGGCTGGTTCACGCTCGTGCTCGAGGACGTCAGTCCGGCGCGGCAGGGGGACCAGATCGCCGGATGCGGGATCGAGCCGGCCCGGCTGGCCCTCCGCGAGCTGGCGCGGATCCACGCGCCGGTGTTCGCGGACTCGCAGCTCGGCGCCACGCCGTGGCTCAACCAGCCCAGCCCGCTCAACCAGGCGCTGCTCGGGCAGATCCTCCCCGCCTTCCTCGAACGCTACGGCGAGCGGGTCGCGCCCGAGCACCGGGCGGTCTGCGAGCGGCTCGTGGCGAGCCTGGACGGCTGGCTCGGCGACCGCCGGCCGCCGCTCGGGCTCGTGCACGGCGACTACCGCCTCGACAACATGCTCTTCGGGGAGCCGGGCAGCCCGCGGCGCTTCGCCGTCGTGGACTGGCAGACCGTCGGCTGGGGCCCCGTGATGACCGATGCCGCCTACTTCCTGGGTGGGTCGCTGTCGGTTGCGGACCGCCGGGCCGCGGAGGAAGGGCTGCTGCGGGAGTACGCCGACGCGCTTGCCGAGGCCGGCGTGCGCGGCTTCTCGTGGGAGCAGTGCTGGGACGGCTACCGGCGCGCCGTCTTCCTGGGCGTCCTCATGGTGGTCGCGCCCGCGATGCTGGTCCAGCGCACCGACCGCGGCGACGAGATGTTCATGACGACGCTGGGCCGCTATGCGCAGCAGGCGCTCGACCTCGGCGCGCTCGACCTGCTGCCCGCGCCCGGCGCGGGCCGCCCGCCGGCGCTGCGCCCCGATCCGGCGGACGAGGGCCCCCACGAGGCCGGCCCGGAGGAGCTCTGGAACGAGAGCTGGTACTTCGACGCGATCTCCGACGACGGGGAGACCGGGGGCTACGTGCGGCTGGGCATCTACCCGAACCTCGGCGTCTCGTGGGTGACGGGATTCATCTGCGGCCCGGGCCGCCCGACCGCCGCGGTGATCGACTTCGCCGCCCCGCTGCCGGGGGGCGCGGGCCTGACGGTTGCGACCGATCGCGTCCGCTGCGACCTGGACTGCGAGGAGCCGCTGGCGCGCTACCGCGTCGCCCTGGCGGGGGCGGGGGAGACCCATGCGGACCCGGCGGCGTTCCTGCGCGGCGAGGCCGGTGCACCGACCGAGGTCGCGATCGACCTCGTGTGGCAGACGCTCGGCGAGCCCTACGCCTACCGGGTGGCGACCCGTTACGAGATCCCGTGCCAGGTGAGCGGCGGCGTCCGGGTGGGGGATGACGAGGTCGAGCTGCGCGGGGTCGGGCAGCGCGACCACTCCTGGGGCACGCGCGACTGGTGGTCGGCGGAGTGGGTCTGGTCTGCCGGGCATCTCGACGACGGGACGCGGTTCCACGCCGTCGAGTTCCGGCTGCCGGATGCGCCGCCGCTCGGCGGCGGCTACGTGCAGCCGCCCGCGGGCGGCGTGCAGGAGCTCGACGCCGTCCAGGCAAGCGAGGAGGTCGGGCCGGACGGCCTCGTCACGGCGGCCCGGCTGGAGCTGCCGTCCGCCGGCCTCGCGCTCGACGTCGCGCCGCTGGCCTTCGGCCCGCTGCGGCTGGTGGCGCCGGACGGCCGCACCTCGAGCTTCCCGCGGGCGATGTGCCGCGTCACGGCGGATGACGGTCGCGCCGGCGTGGCGTGGCTCGAATGGAACCGCAACCGCTCTGCGTGAGGACGACCGTCAGGGGCGGGGGGCGGCGGCGCCGTCGACCGCCGCCGGTGAAGCTCCGGGGGTGGGACTCGAACCCACAACCTCTCGATTAACAGTCGAGCGCATCTGCCAGTTGAGCTACCCCGGACTGAGCTACCCCGGAGGCGCGTCGTGGACGGACTCGACCTCAGCGTGGCAGTTGGCGCACAGTAGCACGCATTTCTTCGCCTCTTCCCGGACGGTGTCGAGGGCGAGCGTGACCCCGTGAGCGCTCACCATCATGCGCTTGCTGGCGGGATCGACGTGGTGAAACTGGAGCGCCGCGAGGCAGCGATCGTAGCCGCACCGCTGGCAGGCGCCGCCCGCCTCGGCGACCAGGATCGCCTTCACGCGCCGCCGCCGCGCCGCCACCGCTTCTGACCGGCATCGCAGGCATCGGAACCCGCCGTCCGCGCGGATGCGATGCACCGTCGAGCCATGTCGGCGGCACGTGCGGATCGTCTCGCGCACGCTCTGCGGCGTGCGGACCGGGGCGGGTCGTCGGGTGCTCAGCCCGTACCGCTTGAGCCAGTGGCGCACCGTCGACTGGCTGCGGTCCAGCGCA
>CAZEKK010000212.1:0-5080 GCA_964512905.1 uncultured Solirubrobacteraceae bacterium | reverse complement strand
TGCTGGTCGAGACCAAGCCGCACAAGCTCTCGCTGCCGATCAGCCAGCGCTCCGAAGCGATCATCGAGCCGATGCTGACCGACCAGTGGTTCCTCGACCTGACCCGCGACGAACTGCCGGACGGCCGCCCCGGCGGCAAGCGCGCGATCACCGAGCCCGCGCTGGCCGCGGTGACCGAGGGCCATATCCAGTTCGTGCCGGAAAACTGGAAGACCACCTACGTGCAGTGGCTGACCAACATCCAGGACTGGTGCGTCTCGCGCCAGCTGTGGTGGGGCCACCAGCTTCCGGTCTGGTACCGCGGCGAGGAGACCTACGTCGGCGAGACGCCGCCCGACGGCGACGGCTGGGAGCGCGATCCCGACGTGCTCGACACGTGGTTCTCCTCGGCGCTGTGGCCGTTCGCGACCCTCGGCTGGCCCGACGACACCCCCGCGCTGCGGGCGTTTCACCCGACCGACGTGCTCTCGACGGCGCGCGACATCCTCTTCCTGTGGGTCGCCCGCATGGTGATGATGGGCCTCGAGTTCACCGGCGAGATCCCGTTCTCGCACGTCTACATCCACTCGGTCATCCAGGCGCCCGACGGCCGGCGCATGAGCAAGTCGCTGGGGACGGGCATCGACCCGCTCGACGAGATCGACCGCCACGGCGCCGACGCCGTGCGATTCGGCCTGCTCGCCATGTCCTCGGCGCAGGACGTCCGCTACTCCGCCGAGAAGGTCCAGCAGGGCCAGCAGCTGGCGAACAAGCTCTTCAACGCGTCGCGGCTCATCCTGCTCGGGGTCGATCCGCAGGCGCTGCCGGCGCCGCGGCCGCAGACCGTCGAGGACCGCTGGATCCTCTCGCGCCTGCAGCGCGCCCACGAGCGCATCGACGCGCTCTTCGGCGCCTACGACTTCAGCCACGCGGCGCTGGCGCTCTACGACTTCGTCTACGGCGACCTCTGCGACTGGTACCTCGAGCTGGTCAAGCCGCGCCTGTACGACGAGGCCGCCGACCGCTCCGCCCTGTCCGCGACGCTGCTGCACGTCCTGCGCGAGACGCTCGTGCTTGCGCACCCCGTGATCCCGTTCGTCACCGAGGAGCTGTGGGGGGCGCTGCCCGGTGCGGAGGGGCTGCTCGCGGGCCATCAGGTCGCGCCGGTCGATGCCGCGCTCCTCGATCCGCTCGCCGAGGAGGAGATCGGCCGCGTCATCGCGGCGGTGACGGCCCTGCGCGGCTGGCGCGACACCGCGGGCGTCCCCGCCGGGGAGCGCCTCGAGGCCCGGCTGGAGGCCGACGGCTACGACGCGACCGCGCCCCAGGTGGCGCGCCTGGCGCGCCTGGCGCTCGCCGGCGCCGACGGCCCGGCGCCCGTGGCCGCGGTCGCGGTGCCCGGCGGGGCCGTGCGGATCCTCGGCGGCGGCTCCTTCGACCCCGCGGCCGCCGCCGCGCGGCGCGCCAAGCGGGCCGCCGAGCTCGAGGCCGAGATCGACCGGGCCGAGGGCAAGCTCGCCAACCCGGGCTTCGTCGCCAAGGCTCCGCCGGCGATTGTCGAGGCCGAGCGGGCCAAGCTCGCCACGCTGAGGGCCGACTTGGAGGCGCTGTGACGCCGTCCTGGACCGCGGAGCTGGCCGAGCGCCACCTCCTGTCGCTCGAGCTGTTCGGCATGCGGTTCGGCCTGGACCGGATGCGGCGCCTGACGACCGCGCTCGGCAGCCCGCAGGAGCGGTTCGCCTGCATCCACGTCGTCGGGACCAACGGCAAGTCCTCGACGGTGCGGATGGCGGCGGCGATCCTCCAGGCGCACGGCCTGCGGACGGGCGCCTACCTTTCCCCGCACCTCGTTTCGTTTGCCGAGCGCATCCGCGTCGACGGCCGCGATCTCGGTCCCGACGCCCTCGGCGCCGCCGTGCAGCGCGCGGCGCGCGCCGCCGAGAAGGTGGGGCGCACGCTGCCCGACGACGATCGCGTCACGCAGTTCGAGGTCCTGACGGCCGCCGCCTACGACGCGCTGGCGCGGGCCGGCGTCGCGGCGGCGGTGATCGAGGCCGGGCTCGGCGGGCGCTACGACGCCACGAACGTGATCCCGTCGCGGGTCCAGGTCCTCACGAACGTCGGCCTCGAGCACACACGCTGGCTCGGACCGACGATCGCCGACATCGCGCGGGAGAAGCTCGCGGTCGTCCGCGACGGTGCCACCCTCGTCGTAGGCCACGGGCTGCACCCCGACGCCGACGCCGAGGCGCGCGCGGCCGCCGAGCGCCACGGCGCCCGCCTCGTGCAGGCGCCCGCGGCGTGGGACGGGGACCTCGCGGCCGGGGGTGCCTACCAGCGCCAGAACTTCGCCCTTGCGCGCGTCGCGGTCGAGGCGTTCCTGGGCACGCTCGACGAGGACGCCGTCCGCGCCGCCGCCGCTGCGGTCACCGTGCCGGGCCGGTTCGAGATCGTCGCGCAGCGGCCGCTGACGGTCTACGACGGTGCCCACAACCCCGACGGCATCGCCGCCACGGCGGCGGCGCTGCCCGACCGCCGGCCGCTCGTGGCGGTCGTCTCGATCCTCGACGACAAGGACGCGGCGGCCATGCTCTCCGTGCTCGTGGAGCGCTGCGACGCGGTTGTCGCGACCTCGAACCCGAATCCCCGCGCGTTGTCGCCGGCAACGGTAGAGTCGCTCGCACGCCAGCTGGCAGGCCCCCGGGGCCGGGCCCGGATCGAATCCGAGCCCGATCCCCGCGCGGCGGTCCGGCGGGCGCAGTCGCTCGCCGGCCCGGACGGTGCCGTCGTGGCGACCGGGTCGATCTATCTCGTGGCGGAGCTCCGTCGCGAGCCGAGCGCCCGCCAGGTGTCGATGCTGTGAACGACGACGGACCGCACTTCATCCAGATGATCGCCCTCGTGGCGGTCGTCGTGGCGCTCGTGATCCTGGTGTTCTTCGGGATCGGCTACGGATTCGGGCGCCTCTTCCTGTGACGACGCCGGCGCGCGGTCAGGCCGCCGGCGCCGCTGCGCTGCCGCCCGGCACGCTCGAGCAGTTCCCACCCGTGCGCGGCTATCTGGACGCAGCCACGTGCGGCGTGCCGCCGCTGGCGGCGGGGGTGGCGATGCGGACCGCAGTGGACGATTGGGCGCAGGGCCGGGTCGACGGGCCCGGGTTCGACGACGTCGTCGAGCGGGGACGGCGGGCGTTCGCGCGGCTGTGCGGCGCCGACTCGGCAGACGTGGCCCAGGGGTCGCAGGTCTCGGTCTTCACCGGCCTGGTCGCCGCGTCGCTCCCCGCCGGAGCACGGGTCCTCACCGCCGCGGGCGACTTCACCAGCCTCCTGTTCCCATTCCTGGCGCAGGCCGGCCGCGGCGTCGACGTGCGCGAGGTGGCGCTCGGAGATCTCATCGACGCGATCGACGGACGGACGTCCCTCGTCGCCGTCAGCGCGGTCCAGTCGGCGGACGGCCGCCGCGTCGACCTCGATGCCCTGGCCGCGGCTGCCGCCCACCACGGCGCCCAGGTGCTGCTCGACGCCACCCAGGCCTGCGGGTGGCTGCCCCTCGAGGCGCCGCGGTTCGACATGGTCGTGGCCGGCGCGTACAAGTGGCTGTGCAGCCCGCGCGGCACCGCGTTCATGGCGATCCGGCCCGCCGCGCGCGAGCGAATCACGCCGCACGCAGCAGGGTGGTATGCGGCGGCCGACCCGTGGGGGACGTGCTACGGCAGCCCGCTGCGGCTGCCCGCGACCGCGCGTCGCCTGGACGTCTCGCCGGCGTGGGCCTGCTGGGCAGGGACCGCGCCCGCGCTCGAACTGCTGGCCGACCTCGGCCCCGAGGCGGTCGGCGCCTACGACCTCGCCCTGGCTGCGCGCCTGGCCGCCGGGCTGGGCGTGCCTGCGCCCGCCAGCCCGATCCTGACGTGCAGCGCGCCCGACGCGGCAGCCCGGCTCGCCGAGGCCGGCATCCGCGCCAGCGTGCGGGCTGGCCGGGTGCGGATCAGCTGCCACCTGCCGGCCACCGAGTCCGACGTCGACCGCTGCCTGGAGGCCCTCGCGCCCGTCGCCGGGCAGGAAGCTTCGGCGGCCCGGCGAACCTGAAGATCCGGCCCGCACCGTGCCCGGATCCGCCCACGGGCTAGGATTCCCGCTCCGCTCATGACGCAATTCGCCATCTTCGGCATCGACAACGGCGGGCTGAACCTCGCCGTCAACCTCCTGCTGCTGTTCCTCGTCGTCCTGTGGCTCGCCCTGATCTACTGGACCTACGCGGACGCGCGGCGGCGGATCGCCGACCCGGTGCTCGTCGGCTGCGCGACGGCTGCGTCGCTGTTCCCGTTCGTCGGGACGCTCGTCTACCTGATCGTGCGACCGCCGGAGTACCTCGACGACGTCCGGGAGCGCGAGCTCGAGATGCAGGCCGCCGAGGCGCGTCTGCACGCCGCCGGCTACTACCTGTGCCCGCACTGCGACAGCCCGATCGAGCGCGACTACCTGACGTGCCCGACCTGCATGCGCAAGCTCAAGGAGCCGTGCCTGACCTGCCAGCGGCCGATCGATCCGGGCTGGAAGCTGTGCCCGTACTGCGAGGCCGAGGTCGGCGTCGCGCCGCCGCCGCGGCGCACCCGCCGGCGGCGGGCCACGAGCGACGAGGCCGCGGCCGCCGAGGCCGAGCCGGCGCCCCGGCGCCGGCGCACGACGACCGACCAGCCGGCCGCCGCTGAGGGCGAGGCCGCGCCGAAGCGGCGGCGGTCCTCGACGTCCGAGCGTGCCGCCGCGCGCCCGGCGCCGCCCACGTCCTAAGGAGACGCACCCATGGATCGGACCCTCATCCTGGTCAAGCCCGATGCCTTCGCGCGCAACCTGACCGGCGAGATCATCGCCCGCTTCGAGCGCAAGGGGCTGCGCATCGCCGCGCTCAAGGCGATGACCGTCACCGTCGAGCTCGCCCAGGAGCACTACGGCGAGCACGAGGGCAAGCCGTTCTTCGGCGAGCTCGTCGAGTTCATCACGTCGGGACCGCTCGTCGCCATGGTCCTCGAGGGCCAGGACGCAGTCACTGCGGCCCGCCAGGTGATCGGCGCGACCAACCCGCTGGAGGCCGCGCCGGGCTCGAT
>CAZEKK010000211.1:0-5138 GCA_964512905.1 uncultured Solirubrobacteraceae bacterium | reverse complement strand
TCGAGTTGAGCGTCACCGAGGCGAACGCCTCGTTGATCTCCCACAGGTCGATGTCCTCGGCGGTCAGACCCGCCCTCTCCAGCGCCGCGAGCGATGCCGCGGCCGGCGTGCGGGCCAGGTACGGGAAGTCGTCGGCGACTTGGGCCTGGGCGACGATCGTGGCGAGGACCTCCTTGCCGTTCGCCTCGGCCCAGGCGTCGCTGGCGACGACGAGGGCGCCGCCCCCGTCGTTGACGCCGGGTGCGTTGCCGGCGGTGTGCGTGCCGTCCTTCATGAAGATCGGCGGCAGCTTCGCCAGCGCCTCGAGGCTCGTCTCCTTGCGGGGCGCCTCGTCGACCTCGACGACGGTCTCCCCCTTCCGGCTCTTGACGGTCACGGGCACGATCTCGTCGGCCATCCGCCCCGCCTCGGTGGCCTCGATCGCGCGCTGGTGGGAGCGCAGCGACCAGCGGTCCATGTCGGCGCGCGTCATCTCGAGTTCGGCGGCGACCTCGGAGGCCTCGTGGGCCATGTGCTTGCCGCTGAACGGGTTGGTCAGGCCGTCGTGGACCATCGCGTCGATCGCCGTCCCGTCGCCCATGCGGAAGCCGAAGCGGGCCTCCTTGAGCAGGTACGGCGCCTTGCTCATCGACTCCATGCCGCCGGCCACGCCGACCTGGACGTCACCGGCGCGGATCGCGGCGTCGAGGATGCCGGCGGCGCGGATGCCCGAGGCGCAGACCTTGTTGATCGTCTCCGAGGAGACCTCCTTGGGGATCCCGCCCTTGATCTGCGCCTGGCGCGAAGGGATCTGGCCCTGGCCGGCCTGGAGCACCTGCCCCATGACGACGTGCTGCACCTGGTCGGGGGCGACGTCGGCGCGCTGCAGCGCCGCCGCGATCGCGTGCCCCCCCAGGTCGGTCGCGTCCAGCGACGCGAGGCCGCCGCCGAGCTTGCCGACGGGCGTGCGCGCGGAGGAGAGGATCACGGTCTTGGGCATCGGGACGGCAGCTCCTGAGGTCGGGCGGCGAAGGGGCGCGAATGGTAGCCGCGGGCGGCCGCCGGACGGCGGGCGGGTGGCGCGCCGGCGCGAGGCGGGCGCGCCGGACCGCCGGCCGGGGACCCGCCGCGGCCGGCGCGGGACTCGGGCTGGCGGGCGGGTAGGGTGCCGCGCGATGGAGGTCCGCACGACCACCGCCGGGCCCGCGCAGACCGGCGCCGACACGGTCTGCGTCGGCCTGCACGCCGACGCCGCCCCGCCCGACGCCGGGCCGGTCGCCGCCCTCGCCGAGGCGGGCGAGGCGCGCAGCCGCTTCCGCCACGTCGCGGTCGGCCACGCCGACGGGCTGCGCTGGATCGCCGTCGGCCTCGGCCCGCGTGCGGATTTCGACGCCGAGCGCGCCCGCATCGCGGCCGCCGTCGCCCTGCGCCGGGCCCGCGACCTCGGCGCGCGCACCGTGGCCTGGGCCCTGCCGGAGGGCGCCGACGACGGCGCCGCCGCCGGACTCGTCGAGGGAACGGTCCTCGCCGCCTACCGCTTCGACGCCTTCAAGTCGCCGCCGCCCGAGGACGAGGAGCCCCGGGGCCCGGACGCGCTGGTGCTCAGCGCCCCGCGCGACCTCGCCGCGGTGGCGGCGACCGCAGCCACGACCGCTGCCGCCCAGAACGCGGCCCGCGACCTCCAGAACCGTCCCGCCAACGACCTCACGCCGAGCGCGCTGGCCGCGCGGGCGCGCGCGCTCGCCGCGGAGCACGACGGGCTGACCGCCGAGATCGAAGGCCGTGAGCAGATCGAGGCGCGCGGCATGGGCGCCTTCGCCGCGGTCGCGCGTGGCAGCGACGAGGCGCCGGCGCTGATCACGCTGCGCTACGACGGTCCGGGCGCGACCGGCCCGCTCCTGGGCTTCGTGGGCAAGGCCGTCACCTTCGACTCCGGCGGAATCTCGATCAAGCCCGCCGGCTCGATGCACGAGATGAAGTTCGACATGTCCGGCGGGGCGGCGGTCGTCGAGGCGATGGGGGCGATCGCGGCGCTCGGCCTCCCCGTCCGCGTGCTCGCCGTCGTCGGCGCCACCGAGAACCTCCCGAGCGGGCGCGCGATGAAGCCCGGCGACATCGTGCGCGCGATGAACGGAACCACGATCGAGATCAACAACACCGACGCCGAGGGCCGCCTCGTCCTGGCCGACTGTCTCGCCCACGCGGTCGATCTCGGGGCCGAGCGCCTCATCGACCTCGCGACGCTGACCGGCGCCGTCGTCGTCGCCCTCGGCCCCGTCTACGCCGGGCTCATGGGCTCCGACGATGCGTGGTGCGAAGCCGTCGCCGCCGCCGGCGCGGTGACCGGCGAACGGGTGTGGCGCCTGCCGCTCGACCCGCGCTACGCCGAGATGATCCGCGGCAGCTACGCGGACATCGTCAACTCGCCGGCCAAGCGGGTCGCCGGGTCGATCACCGCCGCACAGTTCCTGCGCCGCTTCACCGGCGACGTGCCGTGGGCCCACGTCGACATCGCCGGGACGGCCTGGGACGCGGGCCTCCCCTACGCCGAGAAGGGCGGCAGCGGCATCGGCGTGCGGCTGCTCGTGGCGCTCGCGCAGGCCCACGCCGCCGACGAGTAGACGCCCGTCAGATCTCGAGCAGCCGCAGGAGGCGGCGCGCGAGGCCGCGGTCGCCCTCGATGCGCAGTTCGCCGCGGGCGACCCGCCCCAGCGCCGCGCGGCCGCCCGCGCTGGTGGGGCGCGGTATCCCCGCCACGAGCGGCGCCGTCGTGAGGTGCACGATGTGCGGCAGGCGCCCGCCGATCACGAGGTCGGGCGTCTCCCAGGCGCCGTCCTCGACCACGATCTCGTCCGTCCCGAACGCCACCCGCGCCGGGGCGATCCCGGGCTCGTCGAAGGCGAAGGTGACCCGGCCAGCGAGGTCGCGGGCCAGCGCGGGCCGCGCTTCCGCGCCACGCTCGACGAGGGCGAAGAGCGTCGCCGCGACGCCGTCGTCGGTCGTCGCGCCGAGGCGGACGGGCGGCGGAGCGGCGGCGGAGCGACCGGTCGGCATCGCCCGATCGTAGTGGCGGGCGGGTCACGTCCCGGTCGCCTCCGGGTCGTGGTAGACGGCCTTGCGCCACGGCGGCTCGATCGCGAACCCGGTGATCCGGTCGGCATCCGGCAGTGTCTCCAGCGGCACCAGCGCGATCCCGTCCGCCTCGGTCCGCCGGTCGCCGCCGGGGCCGGCGACGATGTGGCCGGCATGGCTGCCGCGGGTCACACGGGCCCAGCCCGTCGACGGCGTCCAGGCCGCGGTCCTGGCCCGCGGGACGAGACGCCAGCGGCCCGGATCCGGCACCGGAGGCTGCACCGGCAGCTCGTTGAGGTTCGGCCACCGCTTGCGACCGGCGTAGCCGTGATGGGCGCTGGCCCGCGACCAGACCCGCCCGTCGCGTCCGACCCTGACCTGGACCGACTCCCAGTCGTCGGCGTGGTAGCCGGCCAGCGCGTGCGCGAGCAGGCCCGCCGGCGTCAGGCCGAGCGGGCCGTCGCCGATCGCCTCGTCGACGGCGCGGGCGTCGCCCTGATAGGTCGAGTCGGGGTAGTAGAGCCAGTACTGGAGGTAGAGCGCGCCGCCGCCGGCGCGGCGGTCGATGGCGCGGGTGAAGATCGTCGCCTGGCGTCCGGCCCGCGACCGCCAGACGTCGCGGCCGGCGGCCGCCGCCGCGTCGGAGCAGCCGTGCTCGCGGCACCGGCGGAAGTCGACCGGCAGCGTCAGCGTCTCGCGCTCGTAGGCGAGGCTCGGCGCAAACGCGCGCACGTAGCCGGCCACCTCGCCCCCGTAGGCGCGCTCGAGCGCCGCCGCCTCGCCGCGGCACGTGACCAGCACCGCGCACGCGAGGCGGTGCGGCAGCCACGGCGCCTGGATGAGGACGCCCGCGCCGACCAGCAGCACGGCGACGAGCAGCACCGCCGCCGCCCACTCCACCGTCCCCTGCCCGCGCTCGCCGCCCATGGCGCGACCGTACGGCGGCGGCTGCGCCGGCGAAAGACGCGTCCGTCACGCCGGCGCGCAGGAGGGCGCTCGGCACTGCGGAGGCCGCGGCGGCGACCCGCCGGCGGCCGCGCGTGTGTGACGATGCGTCCCATGGACTTCGATCTCTCCGACGACCACGCCCTGCTGCAGCGCACCGTCCGCGAGTTCGCCGAGGGCGAGGTCGCGCCCGTGGCCGCGGAGCTCGACCGCACGAAGGCGTTCCCCTACGACATCGTCCACAAGCTGGGACAGCTCAACCTGATGGGCATCCCCTTCCCGGCGGAGTACGGCGGCGCAGGCGCGGATACGCTCGCGTACACGCTGGCAGTGGAGGAGCTCGCGCGGACGGACTCCAGCGTGGCCATCACGCTCTGCGCGCACACGTCGCTCGGCACCCAGCCGATCTACCTGTTCGGCACCGAGGAGCAGAAGCAGCGCTGGCTGCCCGACCTCTGCGCCGGCCGCCGCTTGGGCGCGTTCGGCCTGACCGAGCCCGAGGCCGGCAGCGACGCCGGGAACACCCGCACCCGCGCCCGCCTCGAAGACGGCGGCTGGGTGATCAACGGCGCCAAGCAGTTCATCACCAACGCCGGCACCGACATCTCGGGCCTCGTCTCGATCACGGCGGTGACGGGCGGCGAGAACGACGGCAGTCGCGAGATCTCGAACCTCGTGGTGGAGAAGGGAACGCCCGGCTACGACCAGGGCGAGCCCTACCACAAGATGGGGTGGCACGCCTCGGACACGCGACCGCTGACCTTCACCGACGCGCGCGTGCCGGAGGAGAACCTGCTCGGCCCGCGCGGGGCCGGGTTCAAGCAGTTCCTGCACATCCTCGACATCGGGCGCATCGGCGTCGCGGCGATGGGCGTCGGCCTGGCGCAGGGGGCGCTCGACCAGGCGCTGGCCTACGCCAAGGAACGCCGCGCCTTCGGCCAGCCGATCAGCCGCTTCCAGGCCATCCAGGCCAAGCTCGCCGACCTCTCCACCGAGATCGAGGCCGCGCGCCTGCTCACGTACAAGGCGGCCCGCCTCAAGGACGCGGGGCGCACCTTCACGCTGACGGCGGCGCAGGCCAAGCTCAAGACCGGCCGCCTCGCCGTCCGGGCCACCGAGGAGGCCGTCCAGATCCACGGCGG
>CAZEKK010000210.1:3408-5182 GCA_964512905.1 uncultured Solirubrobacteraceae bacterium | reverse complement strand
GCGCCCAGCGCCGCTCGCTGCCCGACGCTCCGGGCGTCTACCTGTTCCGCGACGCGAAGGGCCGCGTCATCTACGTCGGGAAGGCCAAGTCGGTCCGCAAGCGGGTCGCCTCGCACTTCTCGAATCCCATGCGCCACGGCGGCGGCCCCGAGTTCATCGGCGAGGTCGACCACGTCGAGGCGGTCGTCGTCGCGACCGAGGCCGAGGCGCTGCTCGCCGAGCAGAACTTCATCAAGCAGTACAAGCCGCGCTTCAACATCCGCCTGCGCGACGACAAGTCCTACCCGTACGTCGCGATCTCGCTCGACGAGGACTTCCCGCGGGTCTACTTCACCCGCGAGCGCCACCGCCGCGGCCGGGCCTACTTCGGTCCCTTCTCGAACGCCAAGCGGGTTCGCGGGACGCTGGACCTGCTCCAGAAGGTCTTCCTGTTTCGCTCCTGCGACGGGCCCGAGCCGGGGCGGCGCAGCGGATCTCCCTGTCTGGACTTCTACATCAAGCGCTGCGAGGCGCCCTGCGTCGGCAACGTCGGCCGCGACCACTACCGCGCCCAGATCGACGGCGTCATCGCCTTCCTGTCCGGCCGCTACCGCGAGATCGAGCGGGGCCTGGAGCGCGACATGCGGTCCGCCGCGGCGGCGCAGGAGTTCGAGCAGGCGGCGCTGCTGCGCAACCGGCTGCGCGCGGTCCGCTCGCTCCTGGAGCGCCAGCGCGTCGCCAACGAGTCGGTCGGGACGGTCGACGCCGTCGCGGTGGCCCTCGCCGGCGCCGACGCCAACGCCCAGGTCTTCCAGGTCCGCGACGGCGTGCTGTCGGACCGGCAGTCCTTCTACCTGGAGAACCAGGCCGAGCGGGGCCGGTCCGAGGCCGTCGAGGAGTTCCTGCTCCAGTACTACGGCACCGCGACGGCGATTCCGGCGCAGATCGTGGTCCAGCGCGGCCTGGACCTCACGCCGGCGCTCGCCGAGGCGCTCGCCGCCCGCCGCGGGGGGCCGGTCGAGATCCGCGCCGCCGAGCGCGGCGACAAGCGCCGGATCCTCGAGCTCGCCGAGCGCAACGCCGTGCTGGCGCTCGAGCAGGAGCGGCTGAAGGCCGAGCGCCGCCGCGAGCTGCGCGCCGAGGCGCTCGAGGGCCTGCAGCAGGCCCTCGGCCTCGACGGGGTGCCGCTGCGGATCGAGTGCTTCGACATCTCGAATCTCGGCGGGACCCACACCGTCGCCTCGATGGTCGTGTTCGAGGCCGGGGCGCCGAAGCGGTCGGACTACCGGCGCTTCACGATCCGCACCGTGCAGGGCTCGGACGACTTCGCCTCGATGCAGGAGGTGCTCGGCCGCCGCCTGGCCCGCTTCGAGGAGGCCGCCGACCGCTCCCCGCACGACGCCGACCGGGACGCGAGCTTCGCCGCGCTGCCCAGCCTGATCGTCATCGACGGCGGCCAGGGCCAGCTCAGCGCCGGCCTGCGGGCGCTCGGCGGGTTCCGCGAGCGGGGCGTCGTGGTCATCGCGCTGGCCAAGCGGATCGAAGAGATCTTCGTCCCGGGCCGCCGGGCGCCGATCGTGCTGGCGCACGACACGCCCGAGCTCCAGCTGCTGCAGCGGGTGCGCGACGAGGCGCACCGGTTCGCCATCACCCACCACCGGATCCGGCGCGACCGCGCGATGACCGCCTCGGTGTTCGACGAGCTGCCGGGGGTCGGGCCGGCACGCAAGCGGGCGCTCCTGGAGCACTTCGGCTCTCCCGAGGCGGTGCTCGGCGCCTCGCGCGAGGACCTCGA
>CAZEKK010000210.1:0-3308 GCA_964512905.1 uncultured Solirubrobacteraceae bacterium | reverse complement strand
GGGATCGGCTGCACCGGCGGCCGCCACCGCTCGGTGGCGATCGTGGAGCACCTCGCCGCCCACTACCACGGCGTGTCGGAGGCCTACACCGTGGCCGCCGCGCACCGCGACATCGACAAGGGCCGCGGCACGTGAGCGCGGCGTGCGGCGGCGGGCGGTGATCGACCACATCGGCTACGAGGTCGCCGACCTCCCGCGGTCGACGGCCTTCTACGACGCGGTGTTCTTTGCGCTCGGCGCCCGCCGCTTCCACGCCAGCGAGCGGTCGGTCGCCTACGGCGTGACCGGCCCGACGTTCTGGCTGACCGCCCGCGGCGCCCCGGCGCCCGCCTACGGCCACGTGGCGCTGGCGGCGGCGGGGAAGGCCGCCGTCGACGCCGCCCATGCCGCCGGTCTCGCCCACGGCGGCCGCGACGCCGGCGCACCCGGCCCGCGCCTGCGCTACGGCCCGCGCTACTACGCCGGCTACCTGCTCGACCCCGACGGCCTGCGCGTCGAGATCGTCAGCGGCGCACGGTGAGGGGGTCCGCCCGAACCGACGCCAGCACGCCCGCCTGCGGCTCCTGAGATACGCTTGGCCTCCGCTGCGCAGGCTTGGGGAAACCCGCGCGGCACGAATCCTCGTCATCGCGCTCCACAGGAGGAGACCCATCGCATGCCCGTCCGGGTTGGCATCAACGGCTTTGGCCGCATCGGCCGCAACGTCGTGCGCTCCGCGAAGGAGAGCGGCGCCGACATCGAGTGGGTCGGCATCAACGACATCACCGACGCCGCCACGCTCGCGCACCTGCTCAAGTACGACTCGACCTACGGCCCCTACCCGGGCGACGTGTCGCTCGAGGGCGACGGCCTGCACGTCGACGGGCAGACCATCAAGGTCCTGAGCGAGACCGATCCGGCGGCGCTGCCGTGGGGCGACCTCGGGGCGGACATCGTGATCGAGTCCACCGGCCGCTTCACCGCCCGCGACGACGCCGCCAAGCATCTGGACGCGGGCGCCAAGAAGGTCGTCATCTCGGCGCCGGCGACCAACCCCGACGCGACCGTCGCGCTGGGCGTGAACTTCGACGAGGTCTACGACCGCGACAGCCACCACGTCATCTCGAACGCGTCGTGCACGACGAACTGCCTCGCGCCCGTCGCGAAGGTCGTCCACGACACGGTCGGGATCAAGCACGGCCTGATGACGACGATCCACGCCTACACGGCCGACCAGCGCCTGCAGGACATGCCGCACAAGGACCTGCGCCGGGCGCGGGCCGCGGCGGTGAACCTGATCCCGGCCTCGACCGGCGCCGCCAAGGCGATCGGCCTCGTCATCCCCGACCTGCTCGGCAAGCTGCACGGCTTTGCGATCCGGGCGCCCGTCCCGACCGGGTCGGTCGTCGACCTCACCTTCGAGGCCAACCGCGAGACCACCATCGAGGAACTCAACGCCGCGCTCGAGGCCGCGGCGAGCGGCCCGATGCAGGGGATCCTCCAGTACACGACCGACCCGATCGTCTCCACGGACATCGTGAAGTCGCCGTACTCGTCGATCCTCGACTCCGAGCTGACGGCCGTGCTGGACGGCACGCTCGTGAAGGTGGTGAGCTGGTACGACAACGATTGGGGCTACTCCAACCGGGTGGTCGACCTCGTGCAGAAGATCCTGTGAGGACGCTGGAGGACGTCGACGTCGACGGGAAGCGCGTTCTCGTCCGCGTCGACTTCAACGTGCCGCTGGCCGACGGCGCGGTCGCCGACGACACGCGCATCCGGGCGGCGGTGCCCACGATCCAGGCGCTGCGGGACCGCGGCGCCCGGATCGTCCTGGCCTCGCACCTCGGGCGCCCGAAGGACCGCGAGCCGGGCCTGTCGCTGCGCCCGGCGGCCGACCGCCTCGCCGAGCTGACCGGCGCGCCCGTGACGCTCGCCCCGGCGGTCGTGGGGCCGGAGGTCGAGGCAGCGGCAGCGGCGCTGGAGCCGGGCGCCGTCCTCGTCTTGGAGAACGTCCGCTACGAGCCGGGCGAGACGAAGAACGACCCGGACCTGGCGGCGGCGTTCGCGCGGCTGGCCGATGTCTACGTCAACGACGCCTTCGGCACGGCCCACCGCGCCCACGCGAGCACCGAGGGCGTCGCCCGGCTCGTCGACCAGTCGGCCGCCGGCCTGCTGCTCGAGCGCGAGGTCTCGACGCTCACCCGCCTGCTCGAGGATCCGGCGCGCCCGCTCGTCGCGGTCGTCGGCGGGGCCAAGGTGACCGACAAGATCGGGGTCATCGATCGCTTCCTCGTGGTCGCCGACGCCGTCCTCATCGGCGGGGCGATGTGCTTCCCGTTCTTCGCGTCCCAGGGGCACGCCACCGGCGCCTCGCTGTGCGAGGAGGACGGCATCGAGCCCGCCCGCCAGGCCCTCGAGGATGCCGCGGCCGGCGGCGCGGCGCGGCTGGAGCTGCCCTCCGACCTCGTGCTCGGGGACCGCTTCGCCGCCGACGCCGAGCGCCGCGACCTCGACGGCGTCGAGGTGCCCGACGGCTGGATGGGCCTCGACGTCGGCCCGCAGACCGCGGCCCGCTACGCCGCCGAGATCGCCGCGGCCGGCACGGTGTTCTGGAACGGCCCGATGGGGGCGTTCGAGCTGCCGCCGTTCGCCGGCGGCACGCGCGCGGTCGCGGAGGCGGTCGCCGCGGCGCCGGGCACGACCGTGGTCGGGGGCGGCGACTCGGTCGCGGCCCTGCAGCAGTTCGGCCTGGGCGACCGGGTCACCCACCTCTCGACCGGCGGCGGGGCGTCGCTCGAGCTGATCGAAGGCCGGGCCCTGCCCGGCGTGGAGGCACTGCGATGAGCGACCGGACCCCGCTGATCGCGGGCAACTGGAAGATGCACAAGACGATCGCCGAGGCCGAGGCGTTCATCTCGGCCCTGCTGCCGGCGGTCTCGACCGCCGAGGGGGTGGACGTCGGGGTGTGCGCCCCGTTCACGGCTCTGCAGGCGCTCGTGGACTCCACCCGCGGCTCGCGGGTGCAGATCTACGCCCAGACGATGCACGAGGCCGACCACGGAGCCTTCACCGGCGAGGTCTCCGCCCCGATGCTCACGGAGATCGACGTTCACGGCGTCGTCCTCGGCCACTCCGAGCGCCGCGAGCTCTTCGGGGAGACGGACGGCGCCCTGGCGGCCAAGGTCCCGGCGGCGCTCGACGCGGGCCTCGTGCCGATCCTGTGCGTGGGGGAGACCGAGGCCGAGCGCGAGGCCGGCGACGCCGAGCGCAAGCTGCGGCACCAGGTGCAGGAGGATCTCGAGCGCCTGCCCGACGAGCGGCTCGCC
>CAZEKK010000209.1:0-5202 GCA_964512905.1 uncultured Solirubrobacteraceae bacterium | reverse complement strand
GCCGCGGGCCGAGATCGCGATCACCGCGAGCGCGCTCGGCATCCCAAGCGCGGTCAGCCGGGTGCCCTCGAGCGGGTCGACGGCGATGTCGACCGCGGGCGCCGAGCCGTTGCCGATCTGCTCGCCGTTGTAGAGCATCGGCGCCTCGTCCTTCTCCCCTTCGCCGATGACGACCACGCCGTCCATCGGCACCGAATCCAGCACGAAGCGCATGCCGTCGACGGCGGCCTGGTCGGCGGCGATCTTGTCGCCGCGGCCGATGAGGCCGGCCGCGGCCATCGCGGCGGCCTCCGTGGTGCGCACGAGTTCGAGCGCGAGGTTGCGGTCGGGACGGCCGAGGTCGTCGGTCACGGCTCCTCCTGGTGGTTGCTCGGGAATCAGATCGTGCCGGGGGGCTTGCGCGGCCGCTCGCCTTCGGCGCTCGAACGCCACAGCGAGCCGAACAGCATCAGCAGCGTGGCGAGGACCATCACGTAGAAGCCCCACTGCAGCGACACGAGGCCAGGGACCGATCCCGGCTTGTTGATCACGCAGTTGTAGAGCAGGAACCCGAACGCGGCCACGGCGACGACCATGGTCATCTCGCCGCGCGGCCACGACAGCTTCTTGTGGGCCGCGACGATGTAGGCGAGGATGAACGGGGCGGCCGCCGCGGCCAGCAGCAGCCAGCGGCTGATGTCGTGCACGTCGAAGTACGAGAAGGTGCCCTTGGCGCCGTCGATCGTGCCGAGTCCGGACGTCCCGTAGCAGGGCAGGAACAGGCCGACGAGCAGCAGGAACCCTCCCACCATCGCGATGTACTCGCCGCGCCGCAGCGCTGAGAAATCCATGGCCGCGAGCCTATCCGAGTGGCGCTGGTAGCGTCCGGCGGCGTGGCGGCCCCGGCCCTCGAGATCGCGCCTGGCGACGAGCGCTTCCAGGCGCCCGGCGACGAGCCGCAGTGGTCGGACTCGTTCTACTTCGGCGGCGGGGATCCGCGCGGGACCGCGTTCTACAGCCGGATCGGGCTGCGGCCCAACGAGGGACGCATCGAGGGCGCGCTCGGTCTGTGGCTGCCCGACGGCCGGTTCGCGCTGGCCTTCGCGCGCGAGGCGCCCCGCGCGGACGCGGCGATCGCCGCCGGCGCCCTGCGCTTCACCTGCGAGCAGGCGCTTTCGCTCTGGTCGATCGAGATCGCCGGGACCGCCGCGCTCTTCCCCCGCGCGGAGGATCTCGCGGCCGGCCGCGAGCACGCGACGCCCGTCCCCGTCGCCGGGCGCCTGCGCTTCATGGCCTGGGACGAGCCGATCTCGATCGGGATGGCCGGCGTCCGCGGCGTGGCGGACCGCCACTACGAGCAGCCCGGGTCGGTCGCCGGCGTGCTCGAGGTCGCCGGACGGCGCATCCCGATCGCCGGCGCCGGCCTGCGCGACCACTCCTGGGGCGTGCGCGACTGGCAGGGCGTGCCCTGGTGGCGGTGGTACGGCATGGTCGTCGATCCCGACACGTACCTGCTCGTCAACGAGATCGGCACCGTGGACGGCGGAGCCGCTGCCGGGGGCTGGCTGCATCGCGAGGGCGCGGGCGCGCCTGTGGTGGCGTGCGCGTCGCAGACCGAGTACGACCCCGACCTGGGCTGCCAGCGCCGCTTCACGGCTCGCGTGCGCGACGCCCGGGGACGCGAGGCCCGCCTCGAGGGCGAGGCGATCAGCGTCGCGCCGCTGCGCCAGCGCCGCGACGGTCGCCTCACCCAGGTCAACGAGGGCCTGACCCGCCTGCGCTGGGACGGGCACGAGGGCCTCGGGATCTCCGAGTACCTCATCCAGGCTCCCGCCGATGGCTGAGGCCCCGGCCGATGGCTGAGGCGCCGCCCGTCCTCCTGCGGCGCCTGTTGCCGCCCGGCGAGCCGGCCGACGCGATCACGGCCATCGGCGACCTGCGCCTCGCGGACCGCGCCCCGGCGGACCGCCCCTACGTGATCGCCAACATGATCGCCTCCGCGGACGGGAAGGCCGCTGTGCAGGGAGCCTCCGGCGGACTCGGGGGCCCGGCCGACCGGGCCGTGTTCCGGGCCCTGCGCACCCAGGCCGACTGCGTGCTCGCCGGCGCCGGGACGCTGCGGACCGAGCGGTACGGCCGCCTCGTGCGCGACCCGGCGCTGCGCGACCTGCGGACGCAGCGCGGGCTGGCGGCGGATCCGGTCGCGGCCACGATCACGCGCACGCTGAACCTCGGCGCGGGCCTGCCGCTCCTCGACGATCCCGACTCGACGCTCGTAATCGTGACGTCCTCCGTCGACCCCGCCCCCGCCGGCGCCGCCGCGGTGCAGGTGGAGCGGGTCGCGCCCGAGCGCCTCGACCCGGCGGCGGCGCTGGCGCTGCTGCGTGAGCGCCACGGGGTGCGGTCGGTGCTCTGCGAGGGCGGGCCGGGCCTCCTCGGGGGCCTTGTCGCCGGCGGCGCGCTCGACGAACTGTTCCTGACGGTCTCGCCCCTGCTGGTGGGCAGCGGCGGCGGGCTCACCCCGATCGAGGGGCCCGCGCTGCCGGCGCCGGCGCAGCTTCAGCTGGTCTGGGCGTTCGAGTCCGCGGAGTCGCTGTTCCTGCGCTACCGCGTGCGGCGGTAGAGCGGGCGGCGCCACGAGGCGGACCCGGACTCACCGCCGCGGCGGGCGCGGGAAGAAGCCGCTCGTGCGGGCGACGTACTCCGCGTAGCCGGGCCGGCGCTTGGCCAGCGACTTCTCGAGCAGCGCGGCGCCGCTGACCCGGATGAGCAGGACGCTCATCACGATCGGGCCGACGATCGACCACCACGCGCTGCCGGTCGCCAGCGCGACGAGGTAGAGGCCCCACCAGACCGTGAAGTCCCCGAAGTAGTTCGGATGGCGCGTCCACGCCCACAGCCCTCGATCCATCACCCGTCCGGCGTTGGCCGGATCGGCCTTGAACCGCGTCAGCTGCCAGTCCCCGACCGCCTCGAAGGCCAGGCCGACCGCGAACACCAGCGTGCCGGCGAGGTCGAGCCCGCCCAGCGCGTCCGGCGTGGCGTCGATCTGGCCGGCCTGCACGGGGAGCGAGACGATCCACATGAGGACGCCCTGGCCCCAGAAGACGGCCCACAGGCTCCGCAGGGGCCAGCGGTCGCCGTGGCGGGCGCGCATCGCGCGGTAGCGGTAGTCCTCGCCCTTGCCGAGGTTGCGGCGCGCGAGATGGACGGTGAGGCGCAGCCCCCAGAGCGTGGTGAGCACCGCGAGCAGCAGCCGGCGGTCGGCGGCGCCGTCGGCCGCCGCGTAGGTGGCCCAGGCCACGACGACGAAGCCGGCGCCCCAGAAGATGTCGACGATCGAGGTGTCGCGGACGGCGACGCTGACGGCCCAGAGCGCCGTGGTCAGGACGAAGATGATGCCCGCGTTGAGGGCGAGGACGGCGCCGCCGCTCACCGTGCGTTCTCGGCCGGCGGCTGGCGCCCCACCCAGTCGTCGGCATCCGCCCAGGCGGCGTCGAGCCACGCGACGCGGCCGGCACGGTCACCGGGGAGCTCGGGCCGCGGAGTCCGCGAGAACCGCACCCGGATCGTGCGCCCCACCAGCGCGCCGTCCCAGATGTCCGAGATCAGCCGCAGCCCGTCGAAACCCTGGTGCGCCAGGACGACGACGTCGGCGTCGGGCGCGCCGTCCAGCACCGCCAGCAGGCCGCCGGTCTTCGGAGGCAGCAGGTGCGCGATCCCCTCCATGCGCGCTGCCCGCGCCGGATCGCGCTCGGCGATGCGGGCGATCGCGGCGGCGCGGCGCTCGGGCGTGAAGCGGGTGCCCTCCGGGTACAGGAGGATCCCCTCGTCGTCCGCGAGGCCCTCCGCCAGGCGCCGGATGTTCTCGCGCTCGGCCGCCTCGCCCGTTCCCCGGCGCACGAAGTAGTTCGGCAGGCGCTTGCCCGCGACGTCCAGGCAGGGATCGCCGAGGAGTTCGCGCTTGAGGACGTAGCGCAGGCGGATGCGGTGCCGACCGGCGACGAGCACGGACGGCAGGAGGTTGTCGACGATGCTCGCGTGCCGGATCAGGACGATCACCGGCCCGGGCGCCACGTGCTCGTCGCCTTCGACGATGAGGCGCAGGCCGAACAGGCGCCGCGCCGCCGCGAAGAGCGCCCCGCCCCAGACCTGCTGGAAGCGCCAGGTGCGATCGCGCATCCACGCGCCGCGCGCCCCGAACCCCGCGGCAGCCCACAGGCCGAACAGCACGGCCAGGCCGCCGGTCTCGGCGACGAGGTAGACCCACAGGAACGCGATCAACCGCGTGGCCATGAACGGCCGGCCCGCGGCCAGGCGCCGGACGACGTCGACGAGCAGGGCGGCGACGAGCAGGACCGGCAGGAGCACGGTGACCAGCACGGCCCCCAGGACGATCGGCGGGATCGTCTTCACCCGCCGGGCGACGACGGCGCGGCGTGGCTCGTCGAGTCCGCCCCGTTCCAGCGGCGGCGCAGCGGGCGGGGCGACGGCGGCGCTCGGAGTGGGTGCCTGCGGTGCGGCCACGGGAAGGGACGATCGTAGTCCACCGCGGTCCCCCGGTCGCCGCGCGCTAGGGTTTGACGGGCTCCGGCGGCGGGTGTAACGGGACGCGATCCGCCGGGACCAGCGACCGATGGCCCTCCCCGCCTCGCGCACCTCCCCCGGTCCGGCGCCGCCCGTCGCGCCGGTGCTGGCTGCCCTCGCCGACGCCCGCGCCGCCACGCTCGCCCTCGTCGACGGCCTGGCGACTCCCGACGTCGAGGCGGTGCATTCGCCCCTCCTGAGCCCGCTGGCGTGGGATCTCGGCCACATCGCAGCGTTCGAGGACCTGTGGCTCGTGCACCGCCACGGCGGCGTCCCCCTCCTGCGGCCCGACCTGCTGGACACCTACGACGCCCTGGAGACCCCGCGGGCCGTCCGCTCGCAGACCCCGCACCTCGGCCACGCCGACGCACTCGAGTACCTCGAGGCGGTCCGCGCCCGGACCATCGCGGTCGCCGGCGCCGAGGGCGTCGGCCTCGCGCACGAGCTGGTCATCCGCCACGAGCTCCAGCACCAGGAGACCATGCTCCAGGCGCTGGAGCTCGCCCAGCTCCCGGCGACCGCGCCGCGACCGCGGCCCGCCGCGCCGGTCGCTCCGGGCGGCCACACGGGCCTCGAGCTCGTCGACGTCCCCGGCGGCCCCTGCGAGCTGGGCGCCCGGGCAGAGGGCTTCGCCTA
>CAZEKK010000208.1:0-5207 GCA_964512905.1 uncultured Solirubrobacteraceae bacterium | reverse complement strand
ACTCGCGCGCGAGCGCCGAGGCGAGGTCGAACCGGAAGCCGTCGACGTGGCACTCGACGGCCCAGTCGCGCAGCGAGTCCATGATGAGCCGCAGCACGCTCGGGTGCACTGGGTTGAGCGTGTTTCCCGTGCCCGTGTAGTCGACGTAGTGGCGCGGGTCGTCCGGGTCAAGGCGATAGTAGGCCTCGTTGTCGATGCCGCGAAAGGCCAGCGTCGGACCGAGGTGGCTGCCTTCGCCGGTGTGGTTGTAGACCACGTCGAGGATCACCTCGATGCCTCCGCGATGCAGCGCCTTGACCATCCCCTTGAACTCGCGCACCTGCTCCCCGCGGGTGCCCGTGGCGGCGTAGCCGGCGTGCGGGGCGAAGTAGCCGATCGAGCTGTAGCCCCAGTAGTTCGTCAGGCCGCGGGCGGCGATGAACTGCTCCTCGGCGATGTGGTGGATCGGCAGCAGCTCGACGGCGGTGACGCCAAGCCGCTGGAGGTACTCGATCGCTGCGTCGGAGGCCAGGCCGGCGTAGGTGCCGCGCAGCTCCTCGCGCACGCCCGGGTGGCGCTGGGTGAAGCCGCGGACGTGGGCCTCGTAGATCACGGTGTCGGCCCACGGGCGCGCCGGCGGCCGGTCGTCCTCCCAGTCGAAGCCGGAGTCGATCACGATGCATTTCGGGATCGCCTCGGCGTCGTCCTCGTCGTCGGGCTCCAGGTCGGCGTCGGGCAGGTCGGACGGGACGTAGCCGAGCGTATTGGCGAGGTCCCACCGGATCTCGCCCTCGATGGCCGCTGCGTAGGGATCGATGAGGAGCTTGTGGGCGTTGAAGCGCTGCCCGCGGCCGGGGTCGTAGGGCCCGTGCACGCGGTAGCCGTATCGCTGCCCGGGGCCGACCCCCGGCAGGTAGCCGTGCCAGTGGTGGGCGGTGCGCAGGCGCAGCGGCACGCGCTCCTCCCGGCCCTCGTCGTCGAACAGGCACAGGGTCACGCCGACGGCGTGCTCGGAGAAGAGCGCGAAGTTCGTTCCGTGCCCGTCCCAGGCGGCGCCGAGCGGGAACGGCCGGCCTGGCCAGAGCTCGCGGGTCATCGCGAGGCCCGCCCGGGCGCGGGCGCGCGCTCGGGATCGGGCACGAGCCACAGGACACTCAGCGGCGGGAGGGTGACCGCAGCCGAGACGGGCTGGTGGTGCCAGGGCATCGCCTCGGCTGCCACCCCGCCGAGATTGCCGAGGTCCGAGCCGCCGTAGTGCGTCGAGTCGGTGTTCAGCGCCTCGCGCCAGCGGCCTCCCCGCGGTAGCCCGATGCGGTAGCCGTCGCGCGGGATCGGCGTGAGGTTGGCGATGCAGACGACGACGTCGTCCCCGGCCGGGTCCGCCCGGCACCACGCGAGCACGCTCGCCTGCGCGTCGTTGGGCTCCAGCCACCAGAATCCCTCGGGGCTCGCGTCGGAGGCCCACAGCGCGCGGTGCTCTCGGTAGAGGCGGTTGAGGTCGCGCACGAGCCGCTGGATGCCGCCGTGCTCGGGCCGTTCGAGGAGGTGCCAGTCGAGCGAGCGCTCATGGCTCCACTCGTCCTCCTGGCCCAGTTCGCAGCCCATGAAGAGGAGCTTCTTGCCCGGATGGGACCACATGTAGGCGTAGAGCGCGCGCAGATTGGCAAAGCGCTGCCACTGGTCTCCGGGCATCCGGTGCAGCAGCGAGCCCTTGCCGTGGACGACCTCGTCGTGGGAGAGCGGCAGCACGAAGTTCTCGCTGTAGGCGTACATGAGGCTGAACGTCAGCTCGTGGTGGTGGTAGCGCCGGTGCACCGGATCCTTGGCGAAGTACTCGAGCGTGTCGTGCATCCAGCCGAGGTTCCACTTGAAGCCGAAGCCCAGGCCGCCGGTGTAGGTCGGGCGCGAGACGCCCGGCCACGCCGTCGACTCTTCGGCCACCATCGCGACGCCCGGCTCCTGCGCGTGGACGACCTCGTTGAGTTCGCGCAGGAAGGCGACCGCCTCGAGATCCTCGCGGCCGCCGAAGGCGTTGGGGGCCCACTCGCCCTCGCGCCGCGAGTAGTCCAGGTAGAGCATCGAGGCCACCGCGTCGACCCGCAGGCCGTCGGCGTGGTAGTCGCGCAGCCAGCACAGCGCGCTCGAGAGCAGGAAGTTGCGGACCTCGTTGCGTCCGTAGTTGAAGATCAGCGTCCCCCAGTCGGGGTGGGCGCCGCGGCGAGGATCCTCGTGCTCGTACAGCGCGGTGCCGTCGAAGCGCGCGAGTGCCCACTCGTCCCGCGGGAAGTGCGCCGGCACCCAGTCGAGGATTACGCCGATCCCGCGCTGGTGCAGCAGATCGACGAAGGTGCGGAAGTCGTCGGGCGTTCCGTGGCGCGGCGTAGGCGCGAAGTACGAGGTCACCTGGTACCCCCACGACCCGCTGAACGGGTGCGCCATGACCGGCAGCAGCTGGACGTGGGTGAAGCCCATGTCCGCCACGTAGGCGGCGAGTTCGTCGGCGAGCTCGAGGTACGTGAGACGCCGGTTGTCCTCGAGCGGGTTCAGGCGCCAAGACCCCAGGTGCACCTCGTAGATCGACATCGGCTCGCCGAGCGGGTCGCGCTCGCGACGCGCGTCGATCCACGCCGCGTCGCCCCACCGGTGGCGCGTGCGGTGCACGACCGACGCGGTCTGGGGCGGGTGCTCGGCCTCCTGCGCGAACGGGTCGGCACGCAGCAGCAGGATGCCGCTCTGGGAGCGCAGCTCGATCTTGTAGCGGCTTCCTTCCGGCACGGCGGGGACGAACAGCTCCCAGACGCCGGACGCGCCCAGCGAGCGCATCGGGTGCAGCCGCCCGTCCCAGCCGTTGAAGTCCCCGACGACGCTCGCCGAGCGGGCGTTCGGCGCCCACACCGCGAACGCGACGCCGTCGGTCCCGTCGATCGTGCGCACGTGGGCGCCAAGCCGCTCGTGCAGGGCCTCGTGGCGCCCCTCCCCGACGAGGTGCAGGTCAAGGTCGCCGAGCATGGGCAGGAATGCGTATGGGTCGCGCAGCGTGACCGCGGCGCCGTCCGGGTAGTCGACCCGCAGCTCGTAGCGCAGCGGCAGCTCTGCGTGCGCGAGCACTCCCTCGAACAGCCCGCCGGGGTGCACCTCCGTGAGCTCGACGGGCTGGCCCTCCGCGGGCACCGCCGTCACGCCGGTCGCATCCGGGCGGAACGCGCGCACGACGACCCCTCCGTCGGCGGGGTGGGCGCCGAGCAGCCGGTGCGGGTCGCTGAGCCGGCAGGCGACGAGTGCCTCGACGTCGTCGGCCTCGGCAATCACGCCGGCGCCGCCTCCAGCAGCCGGGCGATGCGGGCGACGGGCATGACGACCCAGTCGGGCCGATTGTTCATCTCGTAGCGCAGCTCGTACACGGCCTTCTCGAGTTCGAAGAGCGCGAGCAGCGTCGCGGTTGCGCCGTCGCCGGTCGGCAGCAGCGCACGGTTGACGTGCTCGAGATAGGCGCTGAGCACCGTCTCGCGTGCCGCCGCCTCCCAGTCCTCTGGCACGGCGACGCCGTGGAGGCGCGACGCAGCCGCCGCGTAGCTGATCGACCCGAGCAGCGCCGCGACGTCGCGCAGCGGCGAGCGCTTGCGCCGGCGCTCGCGCAGCGACCGCGCCGGCTCGCCTTCGAAGTCGAGCAGCATCCAGCCGCCGTCGGCGCCGAGCAGTCCCTGGCCGAGGTGCAGGTCGCCATGAACGCGGATGGCGGCCCCGACGTTCTCGAGATGGCGGATCGTGACCAGGCGCTCGCGCAGCTCGGCCCCGCGCCCGGCGATCGGCGCGAACCGCTCGTCGTCCTCGGGGAGGCTCGCGAAGACCTCGGTGATCTCCTCGTCGACGGTCGCCACGGCGAGGTCGAGCATGTCGCGGTGCTTGTCCTCCGGGGCGAAGTCCGGGTCCTCGGTGTCGGACCCGAGCGCCGTGTGGAGCTCGCCGACGACGCGCCCGAAGTCGGCCAAGTCGGCGAGGAGCGGCCGCGGCGCCGTGGCGAGCCCCTCGAGCGTGAGCTCCCAGCCGTCGCGCCCGCCGCGCACGAAGCGCTGGGCGACGCCGAGCGTCGTGTCCATGACCTCGCCGCGGTAGTCGTACCAGCCGACGAGCTCGGGGATGTGCCGGAAGCCGCGGTCGGTCAGGAATCGCAGCATCTCGAGCTCGAGGCACTCGCCGGGCTCCAGGCGCCGGTAGCACTTCACGATCAGCGTCTCGTCGTAGACGATGGAGCTGTTCGACTGCTCCGCTGCGAGGGGGCGCACCTCGTCGACGGGCGGGAGCGCGACCGTGCCGTGGTGGTGAAAGCTCACCTGCGCCGGGCCGTCATCGGCCGGGACGGCGCCGGCCTCGACGACGAGGCGCCCGAGCGCGAGCCCCGCCTCCGGGTCGGCGACGGCGTCGAGCACCGCGAGGCCGCCCACGACGGTGATCGTCGCGTCCGGCGGCGCGCTGGCCGCCGGGCGCAGCGCGAGCGGGAGCTGGTAGCGCTCGTGCGTTCCGGCGTGGAAGACCGCCTCGACGAGGGCGACGACGAGCGCCGGGTCGCCCTCGCGCAGGGTCACCGCGTCGAGCACCTCGACGCGCACGAGCTCACGCGCCTTGGAGGCGAACCACCGGCGGGCGGCCACCCACTCGTCGAGCGCTCCCGGCTCGATCTGCCGCACGAGCTCGGTCGGCCTCATGCGCCGTCGCTCCGCGGCCCGGCGGGCGGGGGTCCGGCCGGCGGGCCGGCCGGCTCGTCGTCCTCGGTGAGCAGGAACCAGAAGAACCCGCGCGGCGCCAGCGTCAGGAGGTAGGGCAGCTCGCCGATGCGGGGGAACGCCGTGGCCCCGTGCATCTCGACCGGGATGCGTCCCTCGAAGGCCGAGAGGTCCAGCTCGACCGCCTGCGCGGAGCGCGCGAAGTTGTGGACGCAGAGCGCGATGTCGTCCTCGTAGGAGCGGATGTGGGCGAAGATCCTCGGGTTGCTCGTGAAGATCGGCTGGTAGCTGCCCAGGCCGAACACGGGGTGCGCCGTGCGAAGCTCGATGAAGCGCCGCAGCCAGCGCAGGAACGAGTTGGAGCTGCGCAGCTGGGCTTCGACGTTCACCGCTTGGTAACCGTAGAGCGGGTCCATGAGCGGCGGGGCGTACAACTGCGCAAAGTCCGCGCGCGAGAAGCCGCTGTTGCGGTCGCCGGTCCACTGCATCGGGGTGCGCACGCCGTCG
>CAZEKK010000207.1:0-5262 GCA_964512905.1 uncultured Solirubrobacteraceae bacterium | reverse complement strand
GCGACGTCGGCGAACCGGTCGAGCGTCGCCAGGCCCGACGGCGCATCGGGGCGGATCGCGGCGGCGGCGTGCAGCGCGGCGGCGATGCCGACCGGGCCGTCGAGCGTCGAGGCGAGATAGACGCGGCTGCCCGCTGCCCGCGCGGTCGCGGCGTCGGCGAGGAGGCCGGACACGCCGCCGCAGCGCGTGAGCTTGAGGCAGGCCCACGGGGCCGAGCCGGACGTCAGGGCGCCGGGCTCGGCCGCCGTTTCGTCGAGGGCCAGGGCGATCCCGCTCGTCCGGCCGGCGAGGGCGGCGAAGGCCGCGACGCCGTGGACCGGCTCCTCGCAGATCTCGATGCCCGCAGGGGCGAGCGCCGCCAACGCCCGCGCGGCCTCGTCGGGAGTCCAGGCGCCGTTGGCGTCGATGCGAATCGCGACGTCGGGTCCCGCCGCGGCGCGCACGGCCAGCACCCGCGCGACGTCCTCGGCGGTCCCGGCCTTGACCTTCACGCACCGGAACCCGGCGGCTGCCGCGGCGGCGGCCTCGGCGCCCGCGGCGGCGGGAGCGTCGGCGCCGAGCGTGGCGTTGACCGCCACGCCCGCGCGGGGCGACGGGTCCAGCAGTGCCGCCAGCGGCACGCCGGACCGGCGCGCGGCAAGGTCCCACACGGCGACGTCGAGCGCCGCTGCGGCCTGCGGGAGGGTGCATGCCGCCCGGATCTCGGCCAGCACCGCCGCGCGCGCGGCGGGATCGCCGGGATCGTCCGCCGCGGCGAGCATCGGTCGGCACGCCTCGATCTCGGCGGCGACCGCCGCGAACGCGACGCCGTCGTAGGGCTCGAGCGGGGCAGCCTCGCCGATCCCGGCGGCGCCGTCCGGCGCCCGCACGGTGACCGCGAGCAGCTCGCGCTCGGCGATCGTCCCGTGCGCGGTCCGCAGCGGCCGGCGCAGGCCGAGGCGCAGCGTCCGGGTCTCGAGCTCCATCAGGGCGTGAGCAGCAGGCCGGCAGCGAGCAGCACGCAGAACGCCAGCTGCAGCATTCCCGTGCGCGCCAGCGCTCCGTTGAGCGCTGGGCCGTCGGAGCGCGAGGCCACGGTGCGGACGAGCGGGACCGCGAGCGGCAGGGCGAGCCACGGCAGCAGCAGCCAGGCCGACAGGGAGCCCAGGACCCACGGCAGCGGGGCGGTGGCGAACGCGCCGTAGACCATGGCCGCGTAGAGCAGGCGGGCCCGGCGCGGGCCGAGGCGCACGGCGAGCGTGCGCTTGCCGGCGCGCCGGTCGGTCTCGAGGTCGCGGACATTGTTGACGACGAGGATCGCCGCCGCGAGCAGGCCCACCGGCACGGCGAGGACGAACGCCTCCCAGGCCAGATCCTCGGTCTGCACGTAGAAGGAGCCGGTCACGGCGACCAGGCCGAAGAACGCGAACACGAACAGCTCGCCGAGTCCCTCGTACCCGTACGGGCGTGGCCCCCCGGTGTAGAGCACGCCGGCCAGGATCGAGGCGGCGCCGATCGCCAGCACCACCGGCCCGGCCACGTAGACCAGGTAGGCGCCGACGAGCACCGCGATCGCGAACGACACCCAGGTGGCGACGAGCACCTGACGTGGCGGGACGAGGCCGCCGGCGGTGACCCGGACGGGGCCGAGGCGATCCTCGGTGTCGGCGCCGCGCCGCGCGTCGGAGTAGTCGTTGGACAGGTTGGTTCCGACCTGGATGAAGACCGACCCGATCATCGCCGCGGCGAAGGCGCCCGGACGGAACGTGTCGGCGAGGGCCGCCGCCAGCGACGTGCCGACCAGGACCGGCGCCACCGCCGCGGGCAGCGTCCGCGGGCGCGCGGCCATCAGCCAGATGCGCACCGTGGACGGGCGGGCGGGCGCCTGCGCGGCGGTCATCGCGGCCGCTCCGGCCGGCCGAGTGCGCGCTGCGCGCTCATGCCCTGCGTGGGAACTGCGAGAAGTCCGGCGGGCGCTTGGCCTTGTACGCCTCCCGCCCCTCCTTGGCCTCGTCGGAGCCATAGAAGAGGAGGTTGGCGTCGTGGGCGAGCTGCTGGATGCCCGCGTAGCCATCCTCGTGGGCGTTGAAGCTCGCCTTCACGAGCCGCAGCGCGAAGGGGGAGAGGGCGAGCATCTCGCGGCACCACGACACCGTCTCGTCCTCGAGCCGCTCGAGCGGGACGACGCGGTTGACGAGGCCCCACCGCTCCGCCGTTTCGGCGTCGTACTGGCGGCAGAGCATCCACATCTCCTTGGCGCGCTTGGTCCCGATCAGGTCGCGCATGAGCGAGGCGCCGAAGCCCCCGTCCCAGGAGCCGACCTTCGGGCCGGTCTGTCCGAAGCGGGCGTTGTCAGCCGCGATCGTCAGGTCGCAGCAGAGGTGCAGCACGTGACCGCCGCCGATCGCGTATCCCGCGACCATCGCGACGATCGGCTTGGGCAGCCGCCGCATCTGGACCTGGAGGTCGGTGACGTGGAACCGTCCGATGCCGTGCGCCGTGCCGCCCGACGGGTCGGTGAGGTACCCGGTGTCGCCGCGGACGCGCTGGTCGCCGCCCGAGCAGAACGCCAGCGGACCCTCGCCGGTGAGGACGATGACGCCGGTGCCCGCGTCCTCGCGGGCATCTTCGAGGGCGGCCGAGATCTCGATGAGCGTCTGCGGCCGGAAGGCGTTGCGCACCTCGGGCCGGTTGATCGTGATCTTCGCGATGCCGTCGCCGGAGCGTTCGTAGCGGATGTCCGCGTACTCGCCGGCGGCCTGCCACTGGACGGGCATGGTCCTCCTGGGGGTGGTTGCCCGCCCTACGGTAGATGCTCGCGCTCGGATCGGTGCGCCCGCCGGGTAGGGTCCACGTCATGGAACCGTTTCGCGCTGATGAGCCCTCCTACGCCGGCGTCGGCGTGACCTTCTGCCGGACGCCGCTCGTCCTGGATCCTGACGACCTTCGCGGGGCCGACGTGGCCGTGGTGGGCGCGCCCTTCGACGAGGGCGTTTCGTACCGGCCGGGGACCCGCTTTGGCCCGCGGGCGATCCGCACTGCCGAAGATGTCGCAGGCCCGAGCGCCCGGCCGAACATGGAGCTGGGCGTCGATCCGTTCGAGATCCTGCGGGTCGTCGATCACGGTGACATCGAGGCGGTGCCGGCCGGCCTGGATGCCTCGCACGACCGGCTGCGCACCGCCGTCGCGGGCGTGATCGGCGCGGACGCGGTGCCAATCGTGCTCGGCGGCGACCACTCGCTGTCTGTCCCGGTCATGCAGGCGCTGGCGCAGGCGCACGGACCCGACGGCTACTCGGTGGTGCATTTCGACACCCACGCCGACACAGGTGCTGCCTACCGCGGGGTCGTGAACTGGCACGGCACGCCGTTCTACCGCGGCGTCGACGAGGGGTTCATGCGGGGCGCGAACATCGTGCAGATCGGGCTGCGCGGCGCCTGGCCGTATCCCGAGGAGTTCGAGTGGATGCGCGCGCAGGGCTTCCGCTGGCACACGATGGGGGAGATCGAGGAGCGTGGCCTGGCGCGGGTGCTCGACGACGCGATCGCCCACGCGGCGGCCCGCGCGCCCCGCACATATCTCACGGTCGACATCGACGTCCTGGACCCGGCCTTCGCTCCCGGGACGGGCACCCCGGAGCCCGGCGGGATGACCACGCGCGAGCTGCTGGCGGCGGTGCGCCGGATCGCAGCGGAGCTTGACCTGTGCGCGATGGATCTCGTCGAGGTCTCGCCGCCCTATGACCACGCCGACGTGACCGCGATGGCCGGGCACCGCGTCGTGCTCGAGACGCTGGGCGGGATGGCGCTGCGCCGCGCCGGGCGCGCGGCGCGTCCCGAACGCCCCTGAGGATGGCCGAGTCCCTGCCCGCCTGGCTGCCGCGGGCCGCGGCACAGCGGCCGGACCGGCCTGCCGTGATCGCCGACGACGGCACCCGGACCTGCAGCGAGCTGCTGCGCGGCGCCCTTGCCGCGGCGGGGCGCCTCGCCGACGACGGCGTGACCGGCGGCGACCGCGTCGCGATCGCGCTGCCGCCGTCAGTCGCCTTCGCGGAGGCCTTCCACGGCTGCTGGATGCTCGGTGCGGTGCCGGTGCCGGTCTCGCCCCGGCTCGCCGAGGCAGAGCGGCATGCCCAGGCTGCCGGGGCGGCCGCTGTCGTGGATGCGCCGCTCGAGGGGCCTTTCCGCGAGATCGGCGTCCCGCCAGCGCACCGTCTTGCCGACGCGGCGGTCGTCATCCACACGTCGGGCACGACGGGCGCCCCGCTGCCGGTGGAGCTGACCTTCGGCAACGTCTGGTGGAGCGCCGCGGGGTCGGCTCTCGCGCTCGGCCTGCATCCCGACGAGCGCTGGCTGTCGGCGCTGCCGGTGAGCCACATTGCGGGCCTGTCGGTCCTCATGCGCAGTGCCATCTACGGCACGACGGCGATCCTGCACGAGTCGTTCGACGCCGACCGGACCGCGGGCGCGCTGCAGTCCGGCGAGGCCACGCTGGTCTCCCTGGTCCCCACGATGCTCGCGCGAATTCTCGCGACGGGAATCGACCGGGCGCTCGGCCTGCGGGCGGCACTGGTCGGCGGGGGGCCCATGAGCGCCGACCTGGCTGCCGGTGCGCGCTGGGCCGGCATTCCGGCGGCGCAGACCTACGGGCTCACGCAGGCGTGCTCGCAGGTGACCACCTCCCCGGCGGGCGAGCCCCGGACCGCAGGCGTGCCGATCGCGCCGACGGCGGTCGCCGTGGGCGACGACGGTGAGATCCTCGTCGCAGGACCGACGGTGGCGCCGGGCGCGGCGGGATCCGACGGGTGGCTGCACACCGGCGATCTGGGAGCGCTGGACGGGCGCGGGCGGCTGACGGTCATCGGGCGCGCGGACGACATGATCGTCACGGGCGGCGAGAACGTCGCGCCAGCCGAAATCGAAGCGGTGCTGGTCGTTCACCCGGCGGTGGCCGAGGCGGCGGTGTTCGGACGGCCCGACCCGGAATGGGGGAGCGCGGTGGTCGCGCGGGTGGTTCTCGCTACGGGCGCGGCGGCCACGCCGGAGGACATGCGCGCCCACTGCGCGGAGCGGCTCTCGGCACACAAGGTGCCCAAGGCCGTCGAGGTGAGCGACGAGCCGCTGCCGCGGACTGTGTCGGGCAAGCTGCGACGTGCCGACCTCGCCTAGCCGCGGTCGCATACGGTGATGCCGTGGACGATCCGGACGCCTATCGCGCCGCCGCGCGCACGATGTGGGACCGTGCCGCTCCGGGCTGGGGCCGCCAGCGCGGGCGGTTCGACG
>CAZEKK010000206.1:2245-5268 GCA_964512905.1 uncultured Solirubrobacteraceae bacterium | reverse complement strand
GAAGTTGCGTCCGGTGCTCGGCGGATAGGTGATGGTCAGCTTGATCTTCTTGTCGGGCCCGATCACGAACACGTTGCGCAGCGTCTGGTTGTCGGCGGGCGTGCGCGCGGTCGGGTCGCCGCTGACGTCGCCAGGGAGCATCTCGTACAGCTTGGAGACGTTGAAGTCGGTGTCGGCGATCAGCGGGTAGTTCGGCGCGGTGCCCTGGGTCTCCTCGATGTCCTGCGCCCACTTGGCGTGGTTGTCGGTGGGATCCACGGACAGGCCGATGATCTTCACGCCGCGGCGGTCGAACTCCGGCTTGATGCTGGCCATGTAGCCGAGCTCCGTCGTGCAGACGGGCGTGAAGTCGCGGGGATGCGAGAACAGGACGGCCCAGCCGTCGCCGATCCACTCGTGGAACCGGATGCGGCCTTCGGTCGTGTCGGCTTCGAAGTCGGGTGCGGTGTCGCCGATGGTCAGCGCCATGGATGTCTCCTCCGTGTACCTGGGAATGTCGATCAAGTTTCGATAATACTCCTGCGCGGTCGCCGCGGGCCGGCGCATGTGCGAACATGTGTTCGTGTCGGGCGAGTTGACGATGCTGCACGCCGACCTCGACGCGTTCTACGCCTCGGTCGAGCAGCGCGACGACTCCGCACTGCGGGGCCGGCCCGTCATCGTCGGCGGCGGCGTCGTCCTGGCGGCCTCCTACGAGGCCAAGGCGCGCGGCGTTCGCACGGCGATGGGCGGGGCCCGGGCACGTCAGCTCTGCCCCGAGGCGGTCGTGGTGGCGCCGCGGATGGCCGCCTACGCGCAGGCGAGCCGTGACGTGTTCGCGATCTTCCGCGAGACCTCCCCGGTGGTCGAAGGGCTCTCGATCGACGAGGCCTTCCTGGACGTGCGCGGGCTCGAACGCATCGCGGGCACTCCGGCGCAGATCGCGGCGCGGCTGCGCGGCGCCGTGGCCGACCGGGTTGGCCTGCCGATCACGGTCGGCGTCGCGTCGACGAAGTTCCTGGCCAAGGTTGCCAGCGCGGTGGCGAAGCCCGACGGCCTGCTCGTGGTGGCCCCGGGCGCCGAACTCGCCTTCCTGCACCCGCTCGCGGTGGAGCGGCTGTGGGGCGTCGGCCCGGTCACGGCGCGCGCCCTGCGCCGTCATGGCATCACCACGGTGGGCCAGATCGCGGCGGCTCCCGAGGCGGAGTTCGCCGCCATCGTGGGGCGGGCGGCGGGGCGGCACTTGCAGGCGCTGGCGCACAACCGCGACCCGCGGCGCGTCCGCGGCGGTCGCCGGCGCCGTTCGATGGGTGCCCAGCGCGCCCTCGGGCTCGGCGGTCGTTCCCGGGCAGACCTCGAAGCGATGCTCACCGCGCTCGTGGATCGGCTGGCCGGCCGGCTCCGGGCGGCAGGCCGGCTCTGCCGAACCGTCGTGCTGCGGCTGCGCTTCAACGACTACTCGCGCGCCACCCGGTCGCGCACGCTGCCGGAGCCAACCGCCCACACCGGCACCATCCTGGCGGCGGCTCGTGGCTTGCTCGACACGGCCATGCCGGTGATCCGCGCCAACGGGATCACCCTGATCGGCGTCGCGCTGGCCAGCCTGACCGACGAGGGCCCCGTCCAGCTGGCCCTGCCGCTCGACTCCTCCGCGCCGGACACGCTCGACGCCGCCATCGACGATGTCCGCGACCGCTTCGGATCGGCCGCCATCGCCCGCGCGGTGACGCTCGGGCACGCCGACGGCATCGTGGCGCCGCAGCTTCCGGATTGAGCCGCGGCCGGCGCCCGGGCGTTACGCCCGCTCGCCCTGCTGCCGCCGCGCCACGGTGATGCCGGCCGTCCAGCCGGGTGCGCGTCCGCCCGCCGGCGGCTCGATCGCCGCGATGTCGAGCCCGCTGCGCACGATCAGCCACGAGATCAGCGAGTTCGAGTTCCACATCTCGCCCGTGCGCAGTTCGTCGCGCCCCCAGACCGCCGTGGGAACCTGCGACACGAGGCCGACCAGCCGGCGCGCCGCCTCGGGGTTCTCGCTGAGCCGATGCGGGCTGGCGACGGCCTCGGCGACGTCGGGAATCGAGCCGCCGCGCCAGCAGCGCACCTCGTAGCGGAAGATGGGCAGCCGCCCGGCGGCGCGGGCGCCGACGGCGCCCTCGGCGACAACGCCGCGCTCGGGGCCGTCGCTCGGTCGAACCGGCGTCATCTCGATCGCGAACCGGCCCTCGGGCAGCCCCACCTCGAGGGCAGCGTGGTAGAGGTCGCGCGCCGGACGGCCGGCGAGCCGTGCCGCCAGGCCCTCGTAGATGCGGCCGTTGCGGCGCACGAAGCGGCCGCCGGCCCCGAGGGGCAGCCAGTAGAGGTCAACGGCGGCGACCGCTTCCGGGGTTGGGGGTCTGCCCGAGCGCGAGGGGGCCATGCGGCGCGGCGGATCCTACCCACGGCCGGCTGCCGGTCCGAGGACTGTCGCGGGCGTGACGCAGCCAACGTCGCCGGCGCGCACGACGCAGCCCCCGGCGGCGGGCACAGTGCGTTCATCCCGTTCGATCCCCTCCAAGGAGTCATGCCATGTCCCGTCTCGCCCGCCTCGCCCTCACCGCCGGCGCCATCGCCGCCGTCGCCGGCCCCGGCGCCGCTGCAGCCGGCGCGAAGGTCACCGCTACGCCGAAGAAGGTCAAGCCGCACACGGTCGTCACCGCCGTGGTGACCAAGAACCGCAACATCAAGCTCGGGTCCGCCCAGGGCTTCTCGCTCGACGCCCGGCTGATCGCGCCCAAGGGCGCCAGCGAGCGCTGCGGCATCCACCACCCGCCCGGCGGCCGCTACGCCGCCCACGGCACCAAGGCCGTGTTCAAGCTCGATCCGGGCGACGCGCTGTTCGGCGGCAAGTGGTGCAAGGGCATCTGGAAGGCGAAGCTGTCGGTCCGCACCGACACGCCCTCGACCGTCGACCAGGACGTCAACCCCAACGACGACGGCTGGGTCCACCTGCCGCTGGGCACGGTGACCTTCAAGGTCTCCTAGCCTCCGGCCCGGACCATGCGCGC
>CAZEKK010000206.1:0-2145 GCA_964512905.1 uncultured Solirubrobacteraceae bacterium | reverse complement strand
TTCGACAGCAAGGCGCCGTCGGGGATCACCACGCCCGTTCAGATCTCCAACCTGCAGCCCGGCGAGACGGTGGTGGGCCTCGACGCGCGCCCGGCAACCAAGCAGCTTTTCGCGCTGGGGAGCACGAGCCGGATCTACACGCTCAATCCGATCTCCGGGGTGGCGACCCCGCTCACGGGCACGGCCTTCGCACCCGCGCTGGTCAGCCTCAACGCCGGCTTCAACTTCAACCCCATCACCGACCGCATGCGCGTCGTCAACGACGCCCGCCAGAACCTGCGGATCAATCCGTTCAACCAAGCGGTCACCGTCGACGGGCAGCTCGCCTACGCGCCGGGGGATCCCGGGGTCGGCACCAACCCGGCGGTCACCGGCGCGGCGTACACGAACGCGTGGGGCGCCGTGCCGCCGGCGACGACCTCCCTCTACGACATCGACACGGCGCGCGACGTGCTCGTCCGCCAGAATCCCGAGAACGCCGGGACGCTGACCACGGTGGGGCCGCTCGGCATCAACGTCAGCGGGCGCGTCCCGTTCGACGTCGGCACCGGCAACGTCGCCTTCGCCGCCCTGATTCCGCAGGGCGAGACCCGCGCGAGCCTCTACACGGTCAACCTCGGCACCGGGCAGGCGAGCCCCGCCACGACGACCGCGCAGGCCGCGCGCATCGGCACCAGCGTGGGCCTGACCGCGATCGCCAGCAACGGGCCAGCGGGCACCGACGACAACGACCCGACCGTCGTGGTCGCCAACCCGAACGTCAAGCGGATCTCCCTGGTCAGGTCGGAGGGCGTCGCCTACACGGTCGCCTGCAACGAGGCGTGCGTGGTGAGCGGGGACCTGCGCCGCGGCGGCACGTCGATCGGCACCGCCAGCTCGTTCGTGGAGCAGCCCGGACGGGTGGCGATCAAGATCACGCTGACCGTGGGGGGGCTGCGGGTGATGCGGAACGTGACCGGCGGAACCCTGAGCCTGAAGACCACCACGCAGGACCTGGCCGGCAACTTCTCGACCGTCACCCGGATCATCACGCTGACCCAGTAGGGGCGACGGAGGCGCGGAACAGCGACCGGTCGCCTCGGCGACCGGTCGCGGTCGCGCAAACGGGTGCCTCGGCGCGGCCGGTCGCGGTCGCGGGAGGGGGAGGGAGGAATGGTGCGCGCGCGCGACGACCAGTCGGAATCAGCGGGGCTGAGCCGTCGGCGGCTGCTGCAAGAGGCGGGCGTGGGCGCCGGCGCGCTCGCGCTCGGGACGAGCGCCGCGAGCGCCGGCGCTGCCGCCGTCACGGACCGCGACCTCGCCGCCTTCGAGCGCCGGCTGCGCTCGCGCTATGCAGCCAACCGGGGTGTCCGCCTGCACTACGCGATCGCCGGCCGTGGCCCGCTCGTCCTGTTCGTCCACGGGTTTCCGGGCTGGTGGTGGACCTGGCGCCACCAGATGGCGGCGGTCGCCGCGAACCACACGGTCGCCGCGATGGACCTTCGCGGCTACAACCTCTCGGGCCAGCCGGCAGGTGTCGCCGGCTACGGCATCCGGGATCTGGCTGCCGACGTGCGCGCGGTCATCGCGCACGCCGGGCACCGCCGAGCCACCGTGGTCGGCCACGACTGGGGAGGGGCTATTGCCTGGGTGCTCGCGATCACGGCGCCTTCGGTCGTCGAGCGGCTGGTGATCCTGAACGCCCCGCATCCCTCGGCGCTGGCCCGGGAGCTCTACACGAACCCGCGCCAGCAGCGGGCCTCCGCGTACGCGCAGGCGTTCCGCCGCCCCAACGCCGCCAGCCGGCTGACCGCCGAGTCCGTCGCTGCCCTGCTCGCGCCCCCGGGCTCGCCGGAGTACCCGCGCCACGTCGCCGCGATGCGCCGCACCAGCCTCCAGTCAGCCCTGAACTACTACGCGGCGAACTACCCCGCCGAGCCGTACTCCGCGCCGGGTGCGGCGCTCCCCCGGGTCGCGTCGCCGACGCTCGTGCTGTTTGGGCGCGAGGATCCGTTCGTGCTCGTCGACGTCCTGGGCGGGACGTGGGACTACGTCGACCGGTCGCTCGAGATCGACGTGATCCCCGGCGCCGGCCATTTCGTCCAGAACGACGCGCGGGCGCGAGTCAACAGCCGCCTGCGGGAGTGGCTGGCCCGCACTCCGGCG
>CAZEKK010000205.1:0-5289 GCA_964512905.1 uncultured Solirubrobacteraceae bacterium | reverse complement strand
GAAGACGCCCTGCGACGAGCAGCATGCCCCCATCGCGATCGCCCACCTGGGCTCCAGCATCTGGTCGTAGATGCGCCGGACGACCGGCGCCATCTTGATCGACACCCGCCCCGACATGATCAGGAGGTCCGCCTGGCGCGGGGAGGCGCGGAAGGCCTCGAAGCCGAACCGGGCGACGTCCACGCGGGCGCCCACGATCGACATCATCTCGATGGCGCAGCAGGCCAGCCCGAACGTCATCGGGAACATCGCGTTCGACCGCGCCCAGTTCAGGGCGTCCTCGAGCTTGGTGGTGAAGACGCTCTGTTCGACGTACTCCTCGAGCTCGCCGGGCGCCAGATCGCCGCGCAGCATGTCGCGCGCGCGAAGCTGGCGGATCCGGAAGTCGTCGGGCGCCCCGGGCACGCCGGGGCGTGCCAGATCGCGGCGGACTATCTCCATTCCAGCGCCCCGCGCCGCCAGACGTACACGAACGCGACGACGAGCAGCGCCACGAACACGCACGTCTCGATGAGGGCGAACGTCCCGAACTCCCGCAGCTGGATGGCCACCGGGTAGAGGAAGATCACCTCGATGTCGAACAGGATGAAGAGCATCGCGATCAGGTAGAAGCTGATCCCGAAGCGAAAGCCCTGCTGGACCTCGGACGGCAGGCCGCACTCGTAGGGATCCTGGCGGGACTTGCGGGTGCGCACCGGCTTGGGCCCGACGATGTGGTTCAGCGTCGCGAAGGCGCCGCCGACGAGGGCGCCGAGGACCACGAAGACCAAGGCTGGGAGGTAGGACTGCAGCACGCGCGCGGAGTGTTCTACCACCCGCTCGTAACACTTCGCCACTTAGTGACCATCCGCGCGCACTTCCTGGCGCGCGATGATCCTTGCCCGCCGTTCGCTTCCGGACCCTCTCCGCATGCCCACCGTCCACCTCGTTCTCGGCGTCGCCGTCATGGCCGCCTTCGTCGCCACCGCCCTGTGGGGCGGGTGGTGCTGGTGGCGCGTCGTGCCCAGCGAGAACTTCTGGCGGATGCTGCGCACGGCGCAGGTGCTGCTGATCGTGCAGGTCGTCGTCGGCGGGGTGCTGCTCGCCGCCGGATACGAGCCCGAAGGCGACCTGCACATCCTCTACGGGCTGCTTCCGGTCGTCGTGATGTTCTTCGCCGAGCAGCTGCGAATCGGGGCCGCCCAGGCGATCCTCGACGCCCGCGGGTTCGACACCGCCCAGGACGTGGGCGCGCTGCCGCAGGACGACCAGCGGTCGGTCGTCCTGGCGATCGTGCGCCGGGAGGTCGGCACGATGGCGATCGCCGCCGCGGTCTGCGCCGGGCTCGCGATCCGCGCCGGCGCGGTGTCGGGGCATCTGTTCTGAGCCGCTGCGCGGCGCGCAGGATGCGGTCGCCGGCTCCGGGCCGCGTCACGACTCGAGCGCCCCCGCAATCCGCGCCCGGGAGCCCTGGCCCGAGAGCCCGAGCTTGGCGTAGGCCCGCGAGAGATGCGTCTCGACGGTCTTGATCTCCACGAACAGCTCGGCGGCGATTGCCGAGTTGCTGCGCCCCTCGGCCGCCAGCCTCGCCACGCGCAGCTCGCTCGCGGTGAGCGCCTCGACGCCGGTGGTGGCCGCCCGGCGCGGCCGCGCCCCGTCGGCGCGCAGCTCGTCCTCTGCCCGCTTGGACAGGCGCAGCGCTCCACACCGATGGGCGAGGTCGAGCCCGGCAGCGAGTTCCTCGCGCGCCGCGCGGCGTCGCCCTGCGCGGCGCAGGGCGGCGCCGAGCTCCACATGCGAACGGGCCAGCTCAAGCGGTGCGGCGGCGGCGGCCGCGCGGTCCCGCGCGTCGCTGAGGAGCGCCAGCGATTCCTCCCCGGTCGCCGTCAGCCCGAGCGCCCGCAGGGCAATTGCCTCCGAGCGCGCCGACCGCGCCGCGCTCAGCTCTTCCTCGGCAAGGCGGCGCGCCGAGTCGCGCTCGCCCGGCAGCAGCGCGATCGCGAGCGCCGATCGCCACGGTGACATCGCCGGGCCGAACCGCAGGGGCTCGTAGACCTCGCCGGCGGCGCGCAGGTCGCGCGCAGCCGCCGCGCGGTCGCCACGGGCAAGCGCGAGCCGGCCGCGGGTGTCGAGCAGCATCGCGCCGGTCGCCGTCGCGGCGAACGACGCCGGCAGCTCCAGCCCAGCGACCAGGCCGGCGATGCCCTCCAGCCCGGGGCGCTCGAGCAGGGCGTCGGTCGCCAGCACCGCAGCGTTGACCGCCCCCATCGTCACGCCGCCCTCGAGCGCGAGCTGCATGGTCTCGAGGAGCCCGGCCTCGGCCGCGGCCAGATCGCCGCGCCGCAGCGCCACGCACGCTCGAAATCCGATGCCGCCGATGATCGCGAGGACCGACCCGGACGCTTCACCGGCCGTGGCAAGCGCGGACGCGGCGGCGTCCGCCTCGTCGGGAGCATCGATCATCAACCACGGCCAGACCGTCCACGACGCGGCCCAGGCGCCGGCCCGGTCGCAGAGCGGCAGCCCGTCGTCCGGCAGGGCCTCCAGGCGCGCACGCACCTCGGACGGTGCAGCCCCGCGCAGGGCGTCGATCGTGATGAGCAGCAGCGCAAGTGCGCGCGCTCCCCACGTGCTGCCTTCGGCGACGGCATCGAGCTCCTCGCGCTTGGCGTCGAACTCCGCGACCCGGGCCGGGTCGAAGGCGCCGATCGCCGCCCCGAAGGCGACGAGCTCGTCGGCCAGGGCCGGGTTGCCACCGCCGACCGCGGCCAGCGCCGTGCGCGCGGCCTGGTCTGCCGCGTCCCAGTCGCCGGTGTGTGCGTGAAGCTCGGCCAGCAGGAGCCCGAGACGAGCCGCGACGGCCGGCTCCGCCAGCTCGCGCGCTCGCATGAGCGTGCCCACGGCCTCCGGGCGGCGCTGCGTCATCTGCGCAATGCCGAGCTCCTCCAGCAGGGTGACCCGGTCCGGCTCGGCCGCGTCCTCGGCCAGCGCCCGTTCCAGGCGCACGACCGCGACGTCGTGCGCGCCGTGCGCAGACGCATCGCGTGCTGCATCAAGGAGCCGCGCCGCCGTCCGGGAGGACCCGTCGGGCGCGACGGCCAGAAGGTGCGCCGCGACCGCGTCGTGCCGCCCCTCCAGCACGTCAGCCGCCGCGCGGTGGGCGCGCGTCCGCTCGGTCACCGAGAGCGCGTCGTAGCAGGACCGGCGCACCACCGGGTGGGAGAACACCGCGGGGTCCTCTGAGGCGAGCACGCCGATCCGGTGCAGCTCCTTGGCGGCCGCGGCCGCCGCGTCGAGCGGCAGTCCTGCAACCGCAACCGCGTCGGCCAGGGCCGCGTGATCACCGAGCACCGCGAGGGCCGCCACGAGCGCGGGCGCGTCGGGAACGGGGGCGATGCGGCGATTCAGCGACTCCGACAGCCCGGCCACAGACGCCTCCCGCACCGCCTCGGGGCCCGAGTGCGGGCCGGCGCGCAACAACTCCTCGAGCAGGAACGGGTTGCCGGCGCTCGCCTCGTGGAGTGCCTGGCAGGTCGGCTCGTCGGTGTCCGGCGCCCACGCACGCGCGAGCTGCGCGGTCGCTGCCGGACTCAGCGGCCGCGGCGTCACCCGAACCGCGCCCGCCCGATCGCGGAGTCGCTGGATCAGCTCCGCCGGGCTGCCCGGCTCGGCCGTTCGCACGGTGCCCGCGATCACGACGGGCGCGGCCTCCGGCCGGCGCGACGCGTAGTCGACGAAACGAAGCGACGGCGCGTCGGCCCAGTGCAGGTCGTCGAGCGCGAGCAGCAGGGGCTGCTCGGCGGCCAGCACAGCGAGCCGGCGGAAGAACGCCGCCAGCACGACGGAATCGTCGCCGCCGGGCGGCGGAGGCGATGCATCGGGCTCGAACAGCTGGCCGACGAGGCCGAAGGCGAACTCGCGCTCGAGCTCGCCCGCGCGCGCCCGCAGGACACCAATCCCGAGGTCGGTCGCCGCGGCCGCTGTGTCGTCGAGCAGGCTGCTCTTGCCGATCCCGGCGGGCCCCTCGATCAGGAGCAGCCGGCCGGTGCCGGCTGCGGCATCCGCCAGCGCACGCGCAATCTGCCCGCGTTCGGTCGCCCGCTCGAGTAGTTCCCCCTGCACCGGGTGCCAGTGTGCCTCATCGTCAAGGAAAAGATCGGGGTCGCACCCTGTTGCGAACCAGTCCGGAGGCCGACAGGATCACGGCATGCGGATGAGCGGAGGAGGACGCCGTGCCGTGACGGTGCTCGTGGCGGCCCTCGCGTCGGCGGTCGTGCTGCTCGCGCCCGTGTCGTCTGCGCTGGCGGCTCCGACGATCGCCACGAGCGTCGGAACGGGCGTTCCGGCGTTCTCGGGCGACGGGGGCTCGGCGAGCGCCGCGCAGGTCTCGACTCCCGTCGATGTCACGGCGATCCCGGCGGGCGGGTACTACATCGCCGACCAAGGCAACCAGCGGATCCGCAAGGTCGACACCAACGGCCAGATCACCACCGTCGCCGGCAATGGCGTCCAGGGCTATGCGGGCGACAACGGCCCGGCCACGAGCGCAGCCCTCAACGCGCCGTCGGCGGTCGCGATTCTGCCCGACGGCTCGCTGCTGATCGCCGACGCGAACAACAACGCGATCCGCAAGGTGGCGACGAACGGGATCATCACCACGGTCGCGGGCAAGGGTCCGGGCTTTCCCGGCTTCTCCGGCGACGGCGGTCCGGCCACCAGCGCGACGCTCAGGTTCCCCTACGACCTCGCTGTCTACACCGACGGCTCATACCTGATCGCCGACTCGGACAACGCCCGCATCCGCAAGGTCTCGCCGACCGGCGTGATCTCGACCGTCGCCGGGGGCGGCGGCTCGTTCGGCGACGGCGGTCCGGCGCTCAGTGCGCAGCTCGCTCAGCCGAAGGGCCTCGCCCTCACGCCGTCCGGCGGGTACCTCATCGGCGACCCCGTGCAGCAACGCGTCCGTGAGGTCTCCGCCACCGGGACGATCACGACGGCTGCCGGCACCGGCATCGCCGGCAGCTCAGGCGACGGCGGGCTCGCGACCGCAGCGCGGCTCAACGGGCCGCATCACATCCAATACAACGCGGGCGACGGCTACTTCCTGATCGCCGATCGCGGCAACAGCAAGATCCGCAAGGTGACGGTCGCGGACGGGAAGATCTCGACGCTGACCGGCGACGGCACCGCTGGCTACGCGGGCGACGGCGGCCCCCCCGAGGGCGGGCGGCTGAACGTGCCGATCGGGATGGATATCGCGAACGACCAGGCGGTCCTGATCGCCGACTCGGGCAATCACCGCGTGCGCCG
>CAZEKK010000204.1:0-5292 GCA_964512905.1 uncultured Solirubrobacteraceae bacterium | reverse complement strand
GTCGTCGGCGCCGACGAGCTCGCCGGTCACGCTGCGGGCGGGCCGGCCGTCGGGATCCTCGATCGGCTCGCGCAGCCGCAGCCGGGCGCGGCGGCCCACGAAGCGGCGATAGTGGTCGGGCGTGGCGAGCGGCCGCTCGCGCCCGGGCGAGGACACCTCGAGCGCGTGCGTGGCGCGGATTTCGGGCAGCTGCCGGGTGACGCGCTCGCACAGGGCGAGCGTGACGCCGTCCGGATGATCGATGAAGAGCCGCACCACGCCGCTCCGCGTGACCTCCACGAGCAGCACCTCGACCTCGGGCTCGGCGGCCGCGAGGCGTTCGGTGATCTGCTGCTGGATGTCCGGCGCTGGCATGGGTCCCCTCAAAGAAAAAAGTGGGCGGGCGCCCACTTTCGGTCCTGACTGCCGGCCGCGGCCGGCTGCGAAAGCTGTCCGGCGAGGATACCACCGGCGCGCCAGGCCGCCGGACCGGCGCCGCGGTTCCCTATCTTGGGGCGGTGACTCGTGCCGCCGCCGCCGCTGCTGCCGTCGACGCCTACCTGGGCGCGCTCGACGGCGACACCCGGACCGTCGCCCCGGATCAGTGGGGCTTCACCGTCGAGGCTGGCGGCTGGCCGCTGCACGTGGGCGTGGCCCTGCGCGACGGCCTCCTGCGCGCGCAGGGCGAGGTCGCCGGCCCCGGCCAGGTCGATCCACACGTCCTGCTGCGCTGGAACCGCGACCTCCCCTTCGTGCGCTTCAGCCACACGGGGAGCGGGGCAGCGTGGGTGCAGGCCGACCTGCCGCTGGAGGCCGTCTCCCCGCAGCGCCTGGACGCCGTGCTCGGGCTCCTGGTCCGGGTGGCCGCGCAGGCGCGCGAGGCGATCGCGGCGTCGCGGGAGGACTGAACGCCGACGCTACGCCGCGCGGTGGCGGGCGCGGTCGCGGTAGAGCCGGTAGTCGGGGCGCTCGGGACGCAGGCAGGCCGCGAGGGCCAGCGGGTGGCGGGCCTCCTCGTGGCGACCGAGCTGCTGCAGCGAGCGGCCCAGGCAGAAGAGGGCGTAGTCGTTCGTCGGCGCCCGGTCCACGACGGCGGCGAACTCGTCAGCGGCCTCGCGGTAGCGGCGCGCGCGGAACAACGCCCGCCCCAGCGCCTCGCGGATCGACGCCGGGCCAGGGTCGAGATCACGGGCCCGGCGCAGCGGCACGGCGGCGGCGTGGTAGTCGCCGGCGTCCAGCAGGGCCACGCCACGGCGATAGAGGTCATAGACCGAGTCGGCCATGCCCTCGAGTCTACGCCTCCGTGCCAGCCCGTCCGCCGCGTCGGAACCCGTCTCATTCCGAGAACGGGTTCTCACTCCTGGCTCGGCGTGCCCGGCGGCACGGCCCACAGACCGCGCAGGCGGCCAGCGAGGCCGGACCCCCCCAGTTCGGCCCGCAGCGCCTGGCGCTCGGCGGCGCTCGGGGCCGGGCCGGTCCCGCCGTAGCGCCGCGCCCGGACCGCCCGCAGGTAGGCCACCGCGCCTGGCGAACGGAACTCGCGCTCGAGTGCGCGCAGCGTGGTCGGCGCCGCCGGCGCGCGCCCGGCGCGCTGGAGCGCCCGGGTGAGGTCGGCGAACCACGGATCCCCGGTGGCCGGTCGGCGCCGGCGGCGCACGAGCAGCGCCGCGGCCCCGGCGAGGACGGCGGCGATCACCGCCCCGGCGACCAGCAGCCAGGGCGTCCCGCCGGCGTCCTGGCCGCCCGCCGCGGGGGCCGGCGTCGGCACGCGCCGCGACTCCGGCCGGTCGCCGGAACCCAGCCTGGCGCCGCCGGCCCCGGCCTCTCGGCCAGCGCCGAGCGAGATCTGCAGGCGCGCCGGGGACGCAGCCGGTGTCGGGTCGAACGTGACCCACCCGTAGCCGGGGAACCACGCCTCGACCCAGGAGTGGGCGTCGGTGTCGCGGACCACCCACTCGCGGCGCTTGGCGCTGAGGCTCCCCGGCGAGAACCCGCCGACGACCCGCGCCGGCACGCCCCCCATGCGCAGCAGGACGGCCATCGCGCCGGAGAACTGCTGGCAGTAGCCCCGCTGGTCGTCGAAGAGGAACGACTCGAGCGGCACCGGTCGCTCCGGCGGGTCCTCGCTGTAGCTGAAGCCCCGCCCCAGGTAGGCCTCGACCCGGCGCACGTAGTCATAGGGGGTGGCCGAAGCCGCGCGCAGGCGTGAGGCCAGCGCCCACGTGCGGGCGTAGGGCGAGCCGGACATGACGCCGGAGGCGGGAAGCCGGAAGCCGGTCTCGAGCGTGTCGGGCGGGCCCGGGGAGCCGAACGGCCGGAACTCGACCTCGATGACCTGGTAGTAGAGCGGCGGGCGCCGGTCGCCGGCGGCGTTCGGCGAGTCCGGGCCGCGCGGGACTTGGAGCTTCAAGGCGGAGGCGACCTCCGGTCCGTAGTCCGTGCCCGCCGCCTCGAGCTGCCGCGGCGTGGGGCGGGGCGCGTAGACCTCGACCTCGTAGGCGTCGCCACGCTCGAGCGGCGACCGCAGGCTGAAGCCGACCGGATCCTGGCGGCCCTCCGAGCCCTGCGGCGGCTTGACGACCGCCAGCGTCGTGCCTGCGCCGATCAGCGTCTCGCTCTCGAGCCCCCGCAGCGTGACCCGCAGACGCTCGCGCCAGCGGGGGAAGCGCTCGGCGCCAGCCGGGACCTCGGCAGCCGGGTCGGGAAGGCGGCCGGTCGGGCCGGCCCGCCGCCAGCGCAGGCCGTCGAACGCCTCGAGGTTCTCCGCCTTCCAGTAGAGCGGGTCGCGGGCGCGGATCCGCAGCAGCTGGCGACCGTCACGGGGCCAGTCGATCGGCCCGTAGCCGTGCTCGAAGTCGAAGGTCGTCCCCGGGCCGGGGGCCAGGGAGCCGGCCAGCGACTCGTAGTCGACCCACGGCCCGTCGCGGTCCAGCGCGGGTGCGGCCAGCGCGCCTGCGGCGGCCGCCGCCGCCACGAGCGCCGCCGCCATCGGGGCCGCCCGGCGCGGCACGCGCTCGAGCCACAGGAAGGCCGCCAGCAGGATCGTGAAGGCGATGCCGCGGCCGATCTGGGCCTGGCTCTGGAACTGGACGGCGGGCACGCCGTAGAGGAGGGCCAGCAGGGCGGCCGACGTCAGCCGCGCCCCCGCCCGCCTGGCCGGGCTGAGCAGCCCCGCCACCAGGAGGATCAGGCCGCCGCCGGCGAGGATCACGATCGCGACCCACGGATCGCTGCCCGCGTAGGGCACCCGCAGATCCGGCAGCACCTCCAGGCCCTGGACGACGCCGTCAGCCAGTTCTCCGAGCCCGGCCGGCAGGAGGAGCCGGGCCGGGACGCCCGCCGTCAGGGCGACCCCCGCCACGCCCAGCACCGCGCCGGCCGCGGCGACGCCGGCCGCCGCTCGGGCGCTGCGGCGCGCGGCGGCCTCGACCGCGCCGGCGGCGGCCAGCGCGACGAGCAGCAGCCCCACGGCGCGTCCGTTCGGCGCGGGCTCGATCATCTGCACCCAGTGCACCGCGCCGAAGAGGCCGAGCGCCGCGAACGCCGCCAGGCGCGCCGCCGCCCCGGGCAGCAGCGGGCGCTCGGCGCGCGGGCGGCCCCCCCGGGCGGCCGACCGCGCCGGCGCGGGGGCCTGCGGCGCCGGGGCGGGCGGCGGCGCCGGGGCGACCGGGGGCCTCGGCGGCGCCTGGATGCTCACGCAGCCTCCACCCGGCGCACGTGCCCGCCAAGGACGTAGCCCCGGCAGCCGGCGACGGAGAACGCCTCCGGGCGCTCGCCGATCGTGCCCGGCACGACGAGGATCCGGTGCCCGCCGACCGCCGCGAGCCCGCGCGGGACCGCGCCCGCGCGGGCCGCGACGTAGATCACGGTGCCCGCGCGGGCCGCGGCGCCCGCCAGCGCCGGCGCCGCGCCCCCGGCCGCGACCACCGCCAGGCGGGCGTGCACGGCCGGCCAGGCCCCGAGGTCGCCGTCGATCCGCGTCGCCCGGCGATCGCCCGGCAGCAGCACCGAGCAGCCGCCCAGCGCAGCGACCGCGACGACGAGCGAGGCCGCGGCCCGCACGGCGGCGTCGAGATCCTCCTCGCCCGCCGGCGCGCGGGCGTCGAGCACCACGAGCGGGCGCCCGTCGCCTTCCGGCCGCAGGCGCCGCTCGAGCAGGCCGGCGCCGCGGGCGAACGCCGGCCAGTGGATCCGCGACGCCGGGGTGCCCGGCCGGTACGGGCGCAGCCCGTCGAGATCGACCTCGGCCGCGCCCGCCAGCAGCGCGCGGGCCTGGCCGGCGGCATCGGCGTCACCCGCGCCGCCGACGTGGACCGGGAACGTGGCCGGCAGGACGAGCACCTCGGCGTCAGCACCGCCACCGGCGCGCCGGGTCGAGAGCCCCAGGGGGTCGCGGAGCACGAGCGCCGGGGCAGCCAGGCGCCGTCGCCCGCGCCGGGCGAAGCGCACGTCGACCTGGATGCGCGCGGCGCGCCGCCCGGGCGGCAGCCCGGCCACGGTCTCGCCCAGGAGCGGCTCGTCGATGGTCCCGCCCGGGAACGGCAGGCGCCCGGCACGCGCCTCCAGCACGACCGACAGGGGCTCGTCCTCCACGACACGGCTGCCGGACAGGCCGCGCCGCAGCACGGCGCCGCGCGCCGCGAGGCGGACCCAGGCGACCGACACGCCGGCGAGAACCGCCAGCGCCGTCCCGGGAACGAAGAGCGGCTCGGCATCGAAGAGGCCGCCGCAGAGGACGAGCGCCAGGCCCAAGAGGAAGGTGGCGGCCGCCCGTGGCATCAGCGCGGCGGCGCCGGAGGACGGTGCCGGCGCCTGCTCACAGCGCCGGGGCGGTGGCGACGGCGTTGGCGACGACGGCCCGGCGCAGGGCGCCGGCGTCTTCGCCCGCGGTCTCGGGCGCCAGCAGGAGCCGGTGGGCCAGGACGGTCTCGGCGAGCGCCTGCACGTCGTCGGGGAGCGCGTGGTCGCGCCCGTCGAGCACCGCCCGCGCCTTCGCGGCCCGCAGGAGCATGAGCCCCGCCCGCGGCGACGCGCCCAGCTCGACCCGCTGGTCGGCGCGGGTGCGCCCGCACAGCGCCACCACGTACTCCCGCAGGGCCGCCGACGCGTGGATGCGTGCCGCGGCGTCCTGCAGGGCGAGGATGTCCGTGGGATCGCACACCGGCGTCAGCTCGAGCACGCGGTCGCCGGCCTCGTGCCGGGCCAGGAGCTCGGCCTCGGCCGCCGGCGTCGGATAGCCGAGCTCCAGCCGGACCATGAAGCGGTCGACCTGGGCCTCGGGCAGCGGGTAGGTCCCTTCGTACTCGACCGGGT
>CAZEKK010000203.1:0-5301 GCA_964512905.1 uncultured Solirubrobacteraceae bacterium | reverse complement strand
CCCGTGAGCGGCCAAGCCTCAGCATCGAGCGGCCCGATCCGCGTCGCCGTCGTCGGCGCGGGGCCGTCGGGGTTCTACGCCGCCGGCGCCCTGCTGAAGGCCGACGTCGGACGCGAGATCGACGTCGACCTCTACGATCGGCTCCCGGTTCCGTTCGGGCTGGTGCGGTTCGGCGTCGCGCCGGATCACCCGAAGATCAAGACGGTCACGCGCGTCTTCGAGAAGACCGCCGCCCACCCGCGCTTCCGCTTCCTCGGCAACGTCCACATCGGTCGCGACGTGACGCGCGACGACCTGCGCGACCACTACCACGCCGTCATCTACGCGGTCGGCGCCGAGACCGACCGCCGGCTCGGCGTCCCCGGCGAGGATCTGTCCGGCAGCCATCCGGCCACCGAGTTCGTCGCCTGGTACAACGGCCATCCCGAGCACCACGACCGGGTGTTCCCGCTCCACGCCCGGCGGGTCGCCGTGATCGGGAACGGCAACGTCGCCGTCGACTGCGCCAGAATGCTCGCGCTCGGCCGCGACGAGCTCTCGGTCACCGACACCGCCGACCACGCCATCGCCGCCTTCGCTGCCGCCGAGGTCGAGGAGGTGCTGCTCATCGGCCGCCGCGGCCCCGCGCAAGCGGCGTTCACCAACCCCGAGCTGCTCGAACTCGGCGAGCTCGCCGAGGCCGACGTCATCGTCGACCCGGCCGACCTCGACCTCGACCCGCTCAGCGCCGCCTGGCTGGAATCCGATGCCGCGGACATCACGGCGCGACGCAACGTCGAGATCCTGCGCGAGTACGCGTCGCGCACACCGGCCGGCAAGCGGGTGCGCCTCGTGTTCATGTTCTGCCGCTCGCCGGTCGAGATCATCGGACGGGAGGGCGGCGTCGAGGCGCTGGTGCTCGAGCGCAACTCGCTCGTCGACGACGGCGGGCGCATCGCCGCCCGTCCGACCGGCGAGCGCGAGACGATCGAGGTCGACATGGTCCTGCGTTCGGTCGGCTACCGCGGCATCCCCCTCGAGGGCGTCCCGTTCGACGACCAGCGTGGCGTGATTCCCAACGAGCGCGGCCGGGTGACTGCCGGCGGCGAGGCCGTGCCGGGCGAGTACGTCGTCGGGTGGATCAAGCGCGGGCCCAGCGGCGTGATCGGGACGAACAAGAAGGACGCCCAGGAGACGGTCGCTGCGGTGCTCGAGGACATCGCCACAGGCGCGATCCACCAGCCACCCAGCTCCGATCCCGAGGAGGTCGTCGCGCGCGTCCGGGCGTCGGGTGCCGACGTCGTGACGTGGGACGACTGGCTGACGATCGACCGGCACGAGAGCGCGCTGGGCGAGCCGCACGGACGCCCGCGGGTCAAGCTGCGCACGGTCGACGACCTCATCCGCGCGGCCCGGGCCGCGTCCGAAGCCCACACGCCCGGCGCGTAGCGCGCCCGCCCGGCCGGCGCCCAGCGGGCGAGGGAGAGGTAGGGTCTTGTCCGTGCTGCGCCTCCCGCTCGCCGCTGCCGCGGCAATCGTCCTGCTTTCACTGGCCGCCGCGCCCGCCCAGGCGCGCGTGGTCTATGGCAAGGGTCCGGCGCACGCTTCCGGGTTCATCGGCGGCAGTTACGACGTCGGCGGCGGCCTGCGAGTGAGGATCTCCGCATCAGACCGCCTGCCCGATCCCCGCGCCGAGGCGCGCTCGTGGGCCGCATTCTTCGCGAGCCTCGTGCACGGGACTGAGATTGGCCGCATCCGCGTCCTCGTCATGCCGGTGAGCGAGATGGCGGCCTACTGCGGTGAAGGTGCCGACGGCTGCTACGACGGATACGCCGAGCGCCTGGTGATCCCGCCGACGACCTACGCCAACGGCCGCCTCGTCGCGGCGCACGAGTACGGGCACCACGTCGCGAACAACCGCCGCAACACGCCGTGGGCCGCCGTGGACTGGGGCACGAAGCGGTGGGCGACCTACGAGAAGGTCTGCCCGCGTGCGCGGGCCGGCACCGCCTTCCCGGGCGACCAGGGGCGCGGCTACTCGCGCAACCCCGGCGAGGCGTTCGCCGAAGCCTTCGCCGTGCTGAACGGCTTCGAGTGGGAGAGCGACATCTACTCGGACACGTTCAAGCCCGACGCCCGGGCCCTCGCCCTCATCCGCCAGGACGTCGTGCGGCCGTGGCGCGCCCCGTCGCGGCTGCGTCGCTCCGGGCTGCTGCCGCGCAGCGTCACCTCGACGCGCTGGTCGCTGCCGACGCCGCTCGACGGCACGTTGTCGGTGACCGCCGCGAGCGGCGCGGCGCTCGACGTCGACCTCGAGCTCTACTCGGCCGCCGGGCGCCTGCTGCGCCGCTCGGCCACCGATAGCCATCGTGAGACGACCTCCTTCACGGTCTGCGGGGCGCGGCGCTTCAACGCCCGCGTGATCCGCTACCGGGGCGCCGGGCGCTACACCGTCGACGCGGCGGTGCCGTAGGTCAGCCGGTGGCGCCCGCGGATGCCCGCGCGGACGCCGCGGCCGCGAGGAAGCCGTCGAACATCTGGCGGCCGAGGCCCATCCAGGCCGGGAGCTGGACGTGCATCTCGGCGCGCGCCTGGTCGATGTCGAAGCCGACCGCGTCCGGATCGGCCAGGCCGTCCTGGAACCAGTCCTCGAGGACCGCCTCGGTCACCTCGGGGTGGAACTGCACGCCCCACGACCGTCCGCGCCGGAACGCCTGCGGGCACGCCTCGCTGCTCGCGAGCAGCTCGGCGCCGTCGGGCAGGCCGAAGGCGTAAGAGTGCCACTGGTAGGCCACGAACCGCGGCGGCAGCCCGCCGAGGATCGGGTCGCCGGCGGCGTGGGGCTCGAGGTCGACGTCGAACCAGCCGATCTCGGGCCGCGGCGAGCGAGCGACGCCCCCGCCGAGCGCGTTCGCGACGAGCTGTGCGCCGAGGCAGACGCCGAGGATCGGCGTCCCCGCGGCGTCCCAGCGCCGGATGAGGTCCTCCTCGAGGCGGAGGTAGGCGTGCTCGGGGGCGTCCTTGACGTTGACCGCGCCGCCGAGCACCACGACGGCGTCCCAGGCATCGGCGTCGCCCGGCGGCTCGGCCGCCCGGGACGCATGCCACTCCACGACCGACCAGCCGCGCGCCGCGGCGACCTCGGCGAAGAGGCCCGGGCCGGCGTCGTCCTGGTGGACGACCGCGAGCACGCTGGGGTCGGCACCCGGCATGGCGCGAAGGGTGCCAGACGCGGGCCGCTCGCGGTGCATGGGGCCGCCGCCCGGTGATGATCAGACCACATCGTCGGGCTCGCGCCTGCCCGGCGGCGCGTCGCGGGCACACCGCAGGCGCACATGGTGCGGGACGTCCGCCGCGCCCGGAAGCTGCCAGTCCCGGCGCCAGGCGAGCAGGCGGTGTGGCGTCAGGGCCGCGGCAGCAAGTCGAGCAGGCGCCGGACCGCCGCGGCCTGCGCGTGCGTCAGCCGGCGCACCTCGCCCTGGACGCGCGGCACGAGGCGGCGGGCCGGATCGGCCTCGCGCTCGGCGAGCAGCGCGTCGATGCCGGCGCGCACGGCGACCGCGACCTCGTCGCGCAGCGCCTGGGCGCCGTCGGCGTCCTCCCAGGCCGATCCGAACGCCCGCGCATCGATCGGCGCGCCGATGCGGCCGTAGATCCGCTGCGGTCGTGGCAGCGGCGTCGGGCCGAGGCCGCGGACGACCGGGAAGATCAGCTCGTGGTCGATGCCCAGGCGGCCGGCGAGCGCGCGGATCGGGGCCAGCAGCTGATCCTCGGAGTCGGCGACGACGTCCCACATGTCGTCCACGCCGATCATCGCCGCCGGGACGACCGGGTAGCCGAACTCGAGCGCCAGGCGCGCGAAGCCGATCCGCTCGCGCCACACGAGCGGGTAGTAGTCGCCCTTTCGCCGCGCGACCTCGCGCCCGCCGCCGGGGAACACGAGCACGGGCAGGCCGGCGCGCATCAGCGCCCGGGCCGACTCGCGCGAGCCGTCCACCGCCCCGAACCGGCTCAGCACGTCGCGCCAGCCCGGCAACCGGAAGTGCTGGCGCTCGCCGAGCGACCGGACCAGGACCCCGGTGCGCTCGTGAATGCCGAGGACGAGGAACGGCACGTCGAACAGGCCGAGCGTCGTGTGGTTGGCGACGAGCAGATATCGCCCGTCGCCGGGCAGGCGCTCATACCCGTCGATGCGCGGGTCGGTGAGGGCGCGCCACGGCGCCAGCAGGGCGGCGGCGGCAGCGAACTCCACGGCGGTGGGCTGGGCAGACGCGCCCGCCGCGGGCGACGGCGCACCGGACCCCCTCACGCCGCCCCGGTGGGATTCGACTTGGCGCCGAGGCCCCCGACCTCGGCTGGGTCGCCGTCCGGGGGGACGCGGTGATCGAGGCGCCCGACCACGACCGCGCGCCGCGCTACTTCCCCAGCAGCGGATCGGCCGCCAGCCGCTCGAACGCCCGCATCGGCAGCAGCCGGTGCAGCATCGCCATCACCCGCTCGAACGTGCTGCCGACGGCGACGCGCCGCGGCGGGCGCTCGGCCTCGAGGACGCGCGCGATGGCCCGGGCCACCGCCTCGGGGGTGACGCCGGCGCGCTCGCCGCGCTCCATCGCCCCGACCGCCCGGCGGGCCGGCTCGCCGTAGAGGGCCGCAGCCATCCCGGTGGCCTCGCGGCGGCTGGCGGTGAATCCCGTGCGCACGTTGCCCGGCTCGATCAGCGTCACGCCGACGCCGAAGGGCGCCACCTCGTAGGCCAGCGCCTCGCTCCAGCCCTCGAGCGCGTACTTGCTGGCGCTGTAGTAGGCCTGGAACGGCAGCCCGACCACGCCGCCCAGCGAGCTGACGTTCACGATCAGCCCCCGCCCGCTGGACCGCAGCGCCGGGAGAGCAGCGAGCGTCACGCGCACCGCGCCCCAGAAGTTCGTCTCCAGCTGGGCCTTGGCCTCCGGCACTGGCGTGGTCTCGACTGCACCCGCCAGCCCCCAGCCGGCGCTGTTGACGAGCGCATCGAGCCGCCCGTGCACGGCGACCGCCTCCGCGACGGCCGCTTCAACCGCGTCCGGATCGTCGACGTCCATCCGCACCGGATGCACCCCCGCCGGCGCCGACGCGCGCCGGCTGGCGCCGATCACGCGATGCCCGGACGCCGTCAGGAGCGCCGCCGCCGCGGCGCCGATTCCCGACGAGGCGCCGGTGACGAGCACCACCGGTCGCCGCAGCGGCGCAGGCGCCGGGCGGTCCGGGGCAGATGCGGAGGGCCCGGGGGGCACGGTGGCGAGCTTCGCGGCTGGCGGCGGCGCGCGCAAGCCGCGCCGGCGCCTC
>CAZEKK010000202.1:0-5377 GCA_964512905.1 uncultured Solirubrobacteraceae bacterium | reverse complement strand
CGCCCGACGTCGCGGGCGTCCACTGGCCGCCGATGTAGTTGTCGAGCAGGCGGGTCGAGGCGGTGGCGGGGGACATCGGGGCGGTGCTCTCCTGGGTCGGGCGGTGGATGCTGAGCGTACCGCCACGCCGCGGCGCGGAGAACCGGCACACCGCCTCGGGGACGCTGGTAGGTTCCGACCGCTTCGGCCACGGACCTGGAGAGACGGATGACGACGGCACGGCTGCGCCTCGGCGCATGGATGGCGGCGGTTGTGGCGGCGGGGCTCGCGGGCCTCGTGGCGCCGGGCCAAGCCGGGGCGGCGGCTCCGGCATCTGCTACCGCGATCCCCCTTGGCGCGATGCCGGCCAGCCCGGCGGCCGTCGCGGCGATGGGGCCGGGCGTGCCGGCGCCCGGGGGCGGCGTCTCGGTCGCCCGGAAGCCCCGCCTGCTTTACGGCCGTCCGGTCGACCGCCGGCCCGCGCTCGTGCCCGTGGCGCTCGCCGACCTGCCGATTCGCGCTGCCGGGCGCGGGACGGTCACGATCGCCGCTGCGCGCACGGTGTCGCCCGGCCGCGTCGCCTACCGCGTCCGGCTGCGCGTCACGGTCCGGCGCGGCCTGCGCATCCTGCGCGCCTCGGGCGCCGGCTGGCGGTGCGCGGGCCGCGGGCGGGCCGCCGCGTGTGCGCTGCCGTCGGCCCTGCGCCGCGGCCGCACCCCGCAGGAGGTCACGGTCGTCCTCGCGGGGGGCGCGCGGCTGCGCCGCGGAGCGCGCACGCTGACCTCCCGCCTGACCTGGCGCCAGCGCGAAGCCGCGCCCATCGGGCGGGGCGGCGGGCCGCGGCTCGTGCGGCGAGGGCGGACCGCCACCACGCGGGTGCCGGTCGTTGGCCGCCTGCGCGCCCGGATCGAGCTCGGCGGGCCGCGGACCGTCCAGGTGGCGGCTGCGGGCGGCACCGTCCTGCCGCTCGGCGGCCGGCTCCTCGGCCTCGAGGGCCAGCGCGCCGACGTCCGCTGGGTGCAGCGCTGCGTCACGCGGGCCGACGCCCGGCGGCTCGCGGCGTGCCGGAAGCGCGTCGCGCCTCGCGCGCGCTGGCAGGGCGCCCGGACCGCGCTGGCCGAGACGTCCACGCTCGCGGCAGCGGCGGTCACCCCGCGACTGCGCGACACTCAGCGCTTCGTCTTCTCGCTCGTGGCGCGCTCCGGCGGCGCCCGGTCGGTGTCCACGCTGGCGATGACCGCGGTGCCCGCCGGCGTGGCCCGCCTGGACCCGCGCTTGTCGAAGTCCCGGCTGCGCGGGCGGGTCGTCGGCCTGAACCAGCGTGGCTGGACGGGCGCGCGCGTCGGTCGCGCCGCCCGGATCGAAATCGGCAACGGTCGCCCCCGCACCGTCGGCGCCGGCACCGTCCGCCTCGCGCTCGCGGGCGCCGACCGCCGCCGGGTCCGCAGCGTGATTTGGTCGGTGGCGACGGATCTCAAGACGCCCCGCCTCCGCCGCGTTGGCGGCTCGGGCCCCTCGCTGCGCCTGCGCGTGCCGGCGTCGGCCGCGGGCCGCACGTGGCTCGTGTGGGCCACCGTCGGCCTCCGGAACGGGGAGTGGGTCCAGCGCATCGTGCTCCTGCGCGTGCGCCGGCCGGCCGGGCGCGCAGCGGCGCCGCCAGTTCGGGCCGCCGAGACGCCCGCCGAATGGATCTGCAATCTCGCCAAGCCAGGCGGCCTCACCTTCCGCATCCCCGGCGGCTGGAGCGTCGTGGCGAGCCGCAAGACGGCACCGGACCAGCAGCGCTGCCAGGACCCGAACGCCAGCATCACGTTCGACGGCACGATCACCGGTCCCGCCTACCAGCTCGCCATCACCGGCGCCACGATCACGCGCGCCGGCTTGGGCTTCAGCCGCGGGACATTCACCGCGACGGCTTGGAAGGCGCTCGGCGCGGTCGGCGCCACCGTGCCGTTCACCGGGTCCGGTCTCGGCGCGGCGCTCAGCGCCGACGGCGTCTGGAGCGCGCCCGCCGGATCCTTCACCGCGGACGTCCCGCTCGCGGACAGGCTTCCCCTTCCGGCGGGGTGGTCGTGGAACGACCCGACCTTCACGTTCAACGGCGCCGGGGGCTTCGACGTCCGCCAGTCCGCCACCGGGCCACCCGAGGGCGGCGAGGCACTCGTCGGCGGCCAGCTCGGCCGGACCGGCACGGCCAGCCTCGACGTCACCGCGACGAGCCTCGTCCTCCTCAAGACCGCGACCGGCGACGAGGCGGCGATCTCGCCGGCGGGCAAGCTCTCCGTGAGCCCGTCCGCGATCACGGCGCGCGCCGCGGGATCCGTCGTGGAGCCGGGGCAGATCGAGGTGGCCCGCAACCTCGGCCTGCGCCGCCTGACGGCGACGTGGACCGATGCGGGCATCAGCCTCTCGGGCGACACGGCGATCCAATCGGGCGACACGACCGTCGCGGCGACCGGCACGGGGACCTACCGGGGCCCCCGCGACTGGACCTTGAACCAGAAGGTCGCCGCCGAATGGAAGGTCGTCTCCGGGATCACGATCCCGTCGCTGTCCGGCGCGATCACGCGTACGGGCGACGACCTGAGCGTCTCGCTCACCGGCCCGGCCAAGGGCTGGTCGCCCTCCGACCAGATCAAGGTCGACAAGCTCACGGCCGAGGTCACGAACCGCTGTCCGCCCGACGGCGCCGACGGCTGCAGAACGGACACGGCCCGCCTCGTCATGGGCGTGACGGGCGCGATCAAGATCGGCGGCAAGCCCTTCGAGACGGCCGCCAACGTCGACCTCAAGACGCTGAAGTTCTCGCTGACCGCCGGGATCAGCCCCGACAACTGGGGGCCGAAGGAGCTCAACCTCCGCAAAGTCACGCTGAACCTCACGAATACCGAGGGGTCCGGGACGTGCACGAAGTCCTCCGGCCACCGCGCTGCCGCCGCCGGCACGCGCGCCCCGCCAGGCGGAAGCTGGGGCGAGCGGGCCCGGGCCGCCGTTGACCGGCGCGTCGAAGGCCGGCTTGCCGCCGACCAAGGCCTGCGCCTCGGCGTCCGCGCAGAGGGCAGCGTGCTCGGCCAGACAATCAACGTCGTCGGCGAGGTCAGCGCGACCGGCTACTGCCTCTACGGCTACCCCGAGGGCACCCTGCTGCCCAAGGAGATCAGCGCAACCGGGAAGGGCCGCCCGTCGATCACGAACGTCGCGCTGATCTACGCGAGCTTCGACGCCGATGTGACCCTCCAGCCGACGACGCCCAAGGGCACGCCGGCCACGGTGTCGGTCTCGAAGGGCGAGCTCACGCTGCGGGCCGACTTCACGCTTCCGGACGACTGGACGATCGCCAAGAAGCTGCCCGGCAAGGGGGAGATGTCGGCCACGCTCAGCAAGGGCGACGACGGCATCGGCTTCAAGGGCGTCGTCAGCTACAAGCTGTCGAACCCGCTCTACCTCGTCGGGAACGCGTCGAAGGACAACCTCGCGCTGGAGGCCGTCGCTCTGAAGATCGAGGCCGGCGGCGGCGTCGGCTTCTCGATCACCGGCGAGGCGAAGGGCGCGTACTCCACCGTCGCGACGCGCGACGCCGCGAAATCGCGCACGCCGCTGAAGGTCGCCCTGGGCTTCAATTTCAAGGATCTCGGCGTGACCCTGACGGCCGGCGTGGACACGGCCGGCGGCCCGGTCGCCGACGCGTTCGGCGTCGAAGGGCTGCAGATCCGCACGCTCCAAGTCGCGGCGACGCTGTCTGCGGATCCGTCCTTCGGCGTGACCGCCGACATCACGCTGCCCGACCGCTGGACCAAGGACATCCGCATCAACCCGGGCACGCCGATCAACCTGACGTTCAACATCGCCCAGGCGTCGCCGTGCTTCAAGTTCGGGATCGGCGACGAGAAGGCGATCTACGGCACGTCGTCCTCGGCCACCCCGGCCCTCGACATTGCCGGCAAGGGCATCGTGGTCGCCGACGTCGCAAGCCTCTACATCGCGCCGACCGGCTGCACGGTCGGCGATACGGAGCTCAAGGCCGGCTTCGGCCTGGCGCTCAAGGGCCGCATTGGCGACTACCCGGTCGAGCTCGCGGCGAACGTCCAGCTTCCCACCGGGAAGAACTTCGTGGGCGTCCCGAAGGGTTTCCGCATCGAGGCGAAGATCCGCGCGAAGGAGTTCGCGCTGGGGCCGGTGAAGCTCGAGCAGACGAGCCTGGACCTCCTCGCCGACAGCGACAAGCGCGAGTTCAGCCTGAAGATCAAGGGTGGCCTCAGCTTCCTCGACAGCCGGGCGAACGTCGACCTCACGGTGGCCGCGAACACGTCCGAGATCCTGATCAAGGGCAGCGGCGCCATCGACGCCCGCGTGGGCGGCGTCGGGCGGGTCGCTGGATCGGCTCTGATCGACACGAAGATCACCCGCTCGGGCTACAAGTTCAAGGTCGAGCGGTTCAACGTCGCCGCGGACGTCTCGTTCGGCGTCGGCTTCCGGGTCGCCGGCTACAACGTCACGCTTGCGTCGGTCCGCATCCGGGGCAACCTGGACTACGACGGGGCCGAGCTGCGCTCGTTCGGCGGCGAGTTCAGCTTCGGGGTCGACCTCTACGTCGTCGACCTGGGAGGCGGCGTCCGGTTCGCCTACCGGCGGCCGTCGTGCGATCAGCGAAGTGCCTACTTCGTCGGAGCGTTCGGCATTGCTTCCTGCATCGGGCGCAATGGGCAGCTCGACGCGAACAGACGCCTGCCCGCCTCGATCGTCGTGCAGGTGTTCGGCTCGATCGGCAACCGCCTGTTCGGTCGCAGCGGCTTCACCATTGACATCTATCGGGGCTCCATCGCCCACCGGGCGACCGGCGCAGAACCGCTGATCGCGGCGGCGGGCGCCGCGGCGTAGGGCGGCGGCCTCAGCTCGGCTCGGCGACCGACCCGGGGCCGGGCCGTCGCCGTGGCGCTGGCCGGTCGAGTCAGCGGCTGCGGACGAAGTTCCACTGGAAGAGCAGCTCGATCCCGCCGATCGAGTAAGAATCGACGCGCGGGTCGTTCGACCGCGTGAACGGATGCCAGAAGGATCATCCAAGGCAGCCCGGACTGGAACGTGCCGGCCCTGCGCAACACGCGGATGGGCAGCGTGCCCCGCCCCACCGCGATGACCGCGCAAAGACGTTGCCGAGTTCCCGAGGCTCCGCCACGTGCAGGTGCGCTGGTTGCTGCGTGCCGTGGCCGTGAGGCGTCCGCGCATGCACGGATCGTGCGGTCCGCGGCGCCCCCGCGTCAGACGCCGCCCGGCGCACCACCGTCGCCCGGCAGACCCTGCGGCGGCGCCCCGCCGGCGGTCGGAGCGCCCAGTAGGGCAAGATGTGGGTGTGTCCACGAACCCGCCCACCCGCAGCGTCAAGATCTCCGACGACGAACGG
>CAZEKK010000201.1:0-5383 GCA_964512905.1 uncultured Solirubrobacteraceae bacterium | reverse complement strand
CGTCGGTGCCGCCGGTGCCATCGGTCCCGTCGACGGCGGCGGCGTCGGCGGTCGGCAGGCCCTGGTCGGCGCTGTCGGTCGTCGCCACGCCCGGGCCCGGCGCGAACCGGCCGGCCACCGGCCGCTCCGGCACGCTGACGTCGAGGTAGCGGGCGCCGCGGGCGTTGGGGTCGGCCAGGATGCGCGCCGCCGCCGCCCACTTGGCGCGCACGCCCCGGGTGCTGCCGAAGACGATGACCGGTCCCGAGGCCACCTTTGCCTGCAGGCCCTGCGGCCCCGGCCCCACCTCGGCGATCAGCGGACGGAGCGCCGGCGGGGCGGTCGCCGCGACGGCCAGGGCCATGCGGGCGGCGCCCGCCGCGAGGCGCTGGCCGGCGGCCGCCGGCGCGTCGGCGGTGATGAGCGGCAGGCCGGAGCGCAGGACGCCGCGCCGCAGCAGCGTGCCGTCGGCGGCCACCGGCGTCCTGGCGCCGGCGTCGTCGACGACGGCCACGGGCACGTGCTCGGCGACGACGATCCGCACGCCGTGCAGGCCGTCCGTGGTCGCGGTCACCGACTTCACGATCGGGTAGGCGGCCACCGCGTCCTCGAGCTGGCCGGTGTCGAAGTTCAGCGTGGTCATGTCCTTGGCCGTCGCCGTCAGCGCGGACCGGACCGCCCCGGCGTCGGGGCCGGTCAGCCCCGTGATGCTGACCTCCTCCACCGCGACGAACGACGAGTCCCGCAGCCACAGGTAGCCGCCGGCCAGCAGCGCGGCGGTCAGCGCCGCGAGCACCGCCCAGCGCAGCGGGATCCGCGGCGGGCGGCGCACCCGCCCGCGACCGTGCGGCGCCCGCCGGCGCCGGGCGAAACGGGGAAGGGCGAGCCGGGCGGTGCTCACTCCGCCCTCGTTCGACGCTCAGGCCCGAGACCCTGCCGGCGGGGCGACCAGGCGGCGCGCGAGGGCGTCCACGTCGCCCGCGCCCAGCGTCAGCAGCAGGTCGCCGCGGCGCAGGCGCGGCCGCAGGTAGGCCTCGGCGGCGTCGAGCGTCGGCATCCAGGCCACTGGGCGACCGCGGGCCGCCGCGGCCGCCGCGCGCGCCACCAGGAGGCCCGTGACCCCGGGGAAGTCCGCCGCAGTCTCGCGCGCGCGGTAGACGTCGAGCACGACGCAGGCGTCGGCGAGCGCCAGCGCCGCGCCGAACTCGCGCCACAGGGCGGCCGTGCGGGAGTAGAGGTGAGGCTGGAAGACCGCGACGAGGCGATCGGGCTCGAGCGTGCGGGCGGCCTGCAGCGTTGCCCGCACCTCGGTCGGGTGGTGGGCGTAGTCGTCGTAGACCGCCGCTCCTGCCGGCGTCTCCCCGACCCGCTCGAACCGCCGGCCCGTGCCGGCGAAGGTGGCGAGCGCTGCCGCCGCCGCGGCCGGATCCGCGCCCGCGAGCGTCGCCGCCGCCAGCGCGGCCGCGGCGTTGCGGGCGTTGTGCAGGCCGGGCACCGCGAGGCGCACCGGCACGCCGCCGGCCACGAACCGCGAGCCCCCGGCCTCGAGGCGCACGTCGGCCGGCTCGACGGCGACCACCGGACCGTCGCGCAGCGCGAGCAGGTCGGGGCGGTCCCAGATCACCGCCTGCGGCGCGGCGGCCAGGAACGTCCGGACCGTGTCTTCGAGGTCGAGCCGCGAGCCGTAGGTCGCGTGATGGTCGAGCTCGAGATTCGTCAGCACCGCGATGTCCGGCGCCAGCGCGAGCAGCGAGCGGTCTGACTCGTCGGCTTCCACGACGATCCACTCGCCGTCGCCCCAGCCGGCGTTCCCGCCCGTCTCGGCCAGCTCGGCACCCGCCGCGTAGGCCGGATCGAACCCGGCGCCGGCGAGCGCGCGATAGGTCATGGCCGTCGTCGTCGACTTGCCGTGCGTGCCGGTGATCGCGATGCAGCGCTTCAGCGCCGCCAGCTCGGCGAGCAGGGCCGAGCGGTGCAGCTCGCGCAGGCCGCGCTCCCGTCCGGCGGCCCGCTCGGGGTTGTCATCCGGGATGGCACTGGAGACCACCAGCTCGACGTCGTCGCCCGCCGGCACGTTGGCGGCGTCGTGGCCCAGCACGGGCTCGATGCCCGCGGCCCGCACCCGGGGCAGATAGGCGCTCTCGCCGCGATCGGAGCCCGTGACCTCGGCGCCCAGTTCGGCGGCGACACAGGCCAGCCCGCTCATCCCGGCCCCGCCGATACCCACGAAGTGCAGGCGCCGCCCGGCCCACGCGCGCGCGCTCACCTGCCGCCTCCGGCCACACCGTCGCTGCGCTGGTTCACTGGGTGAGCATCGCACGGCCCGCCGGACGGACGACCGCCGGCGCGGTCAGCGGCCCCGGCGGCTCGCCGCCGCGGCGAGCACCTCGGTGGCGACGTCCTGGGCCGCCTGTGGGCGGGCCAGCGACGCCGACGCCCGTCCCATCGCCGCCAGCCGCTGGCGGTCCCCGAGGAGATCGGCGGCCGCGCGGGCGAGGATCGGCGCGGTCAGGGCGCCGTCGGGGATGACCACGGCAGCGCCGGCCGCCTCCATCCAGCGGGCGTTAGCGGCCTGGTGGTCGCCCGCCGCGTGGGGATAGGGCACGAGGATCGCGGGCCGGCCCGCCGCGGCGATCTCGAAGACCGATCCGCCCGAGCGCGCGACCACGAGGTCGGCGGCGGCGAGCGCCTCGGCGAACCCGTCGGCCAAGTACTCGCGCAGGTCATAGCCCGGGCGTGGCGCCGCCAGCGACGGGAAATCCCGCGCGCCCGCGACGTGCAGCACGCGAAACGGCGCGTCCCGGAAGGCTGCGAGCGCCGCCTGGTTGATCGCCCGCGAGCCGAGCGACCCGCCGAAGACGAGCACGAGGTCCGCCTCCTGGGGAACGTCGAGCGCCGCGCGGGCGGCCGCGCGGTCGACGGCCGGCGGGGGCACGGGCCGGCCGGTCACGCGGTAGCGCGCGCCCTCGCGACCGCGGATCGGGAAGGCCAGGCACACCCGCCGGGCGAGCGGCGCCAGCGCCCGGTTCGCCAGCCCGAGGTGGCTGTCGGCCTCGGTCAGGACGAGCGGGATCCGCCTCAGGGCGGCGGCCAGGCCGACCGGACCGGCGACGTAGCCGCCGCCGCCCATCACCGCGTCCGGCCGGACGTCGGCGAGAATGCGCCCCGCCGCGCGCACCGCCCCGGCTGCGGTGCCCAGCGCCCGGGCGGCGGCGAGCGGATCGGTTCGGCTGAGGCCCCGCGCCCGGATCGGGCGCAGGTCGTAGCCGCGGGCCGGCACGAGGTCGCGCTCGGCCCGCTCGCCTCCGATGAAGACGACCTCGGCGCCGCTAGCCCGCAGCGCGTCGGCGACCGCCAGTGCCGGCACGACGTGGCCGGCGGTCCCGCCGGCGGCGATCACGATCCGCGGCATCGCGGCCCTCCCGGTCGTCGATCGGCCGTCCCCGCGCGGACGACGCCGCGCCCCGGGCCGGCCGCTTGACCTCCCGCAGATGCGCCGAGCCGCCGGCGGCGACGTTGAGCAGCAGGCCCATGACCCCGAGCAGCACGATCAGCGTCGTCCCCCCGTAGCTGATGAACGGCAGCGGGACCCCGGTGAGCGGGGCGAGGCCGAAGACGGCGAAGACGTTGAGCGTGGCCTGGCACAGGATCAGCGAGGTCAGCCCCGCGGCCAGCATCTTGGCGTAGGCGCCGCGGGCGGCGCGCGCGGTGCGCAGCCCGGCCCACGCGATCATCCCGTACAGCGCGATCACCGCGCCGACGCCGGCCAGGCCGAGCTCCTCGCCGATCACGGCGAGGATGAAGTCCGTGTGGGCCTCGGGGAGGTAGAAGACCTTCTGGACCGACTGCCCCAGGCCGACCCCGAAGAGGCCGCCCGACCCGAGCGCGATCTGCCCCTGGACGGCCTGGAAGCCCGCCCCGCTCGCATGGTCCCACGGGTCGATGAACGACGTCAGGCGGGCCCGGCGGTAGGGCTCGAGCAGCGCGAAGACGGCCACCAGCAGGAGCGCCGCGCCGCCGATGATGGCGAGATGGCGCAGCGGCACCCCCGCCGCGATCAGCATCGCCGCCGCCGTGAAGGCGATGACGAGCGCCGTGCCGAGGTCGGGCTGCAGCGCGACGAGCGCGGCGCCCAGGCCGATCACCACCAGCAGCGGGCTGGCGAGGTCCTTCACGCTGCGACGAACCCGCGCGGGGTCGGCGGCGATGAGCCGGGCGGCGTAGAGGACGAGCGCGATCTTCAGGAGCTCGGAGGGCTGGAAGACGAACGGCCCGGCGCCGAGCCAGCGCTTGGCGCCGTTGACCTCCACGCCGATGCCGGGCAGCCGGACGCAGACGACGAGCACCATCGCCGCGGCGAGCAGCGGCGGCGTGACCCGCCGGATCGTGTCGAGGCTCGTCCGGGCGAGCACATGCATCACCACCAGGCCGATCGCGCCGAAGATCACGTAGCGGGCGAGAAAGCCGCTGCCGTTGCCGCCGCCCTGGAGGAGGTCCTTCGCCGAGGAGGCCGAGTAGACCATGACCGCGCCGAAGGCCAGCAGGCACAGCGTCGCGGTCATGAGCATCCGGTACTCGAGCGGGCGCTCGACGGAGCGCGACGCGCCGCGGCCGCCGCCCAGCCCCCGGCGGGCCGCTGCCCGCAGGCCAGACCTCACGGCGCCGCCGCGAGCGCCGTGAAGGCGGCGCCGCGCGCCTCGTAGTCGTGGAACTGGTCGAAGCTCGCGCACGCCGGCGACAGCAGGACCGTGTCGCCCGGCCGGGCCGCGGCGCGGGCCCGGGCGACTGCGGTGGCGAGGTCGCCGCAGGCGTGGAGGGGGACGCCGGCGGGCGCGAGGTCGCGGGCGAGGGCATCGGCGGCCTCGCCGATGAGGTAGACGGCGGCGCAGTGCATCTGCACCGGCCGCACGAGGCTCGCGAAGCCGCCGCCCTTCGCCCGCCCGCCGGCGATGAGATGCACGCCGGAGTCGAACGACGCGAGGGCCACCGCGGTGCTGGCCGGGTTCGTCGCCTTGGAGTCGTTCACCCACAGGACGCCGCCGGCCTCGGCGACCTCCTCGAGGCGGTGGCGCACGCCCGCGAAGGTCCGCAGGCCGTTGCGGACCGCGTTGGGCGCGAGGCCCCGGGCCAGGCAGACCGCGGCGGCGGCCATCGCGTTGTCGAGGTTGTGGCGGCCGCGGAGGCGGATGTCGCGCGTGCGCATGAACTCGCGCCCCTGCCACCACAGCGCGCCGGCCTCCGCGCCCATGTCCATCCCGCGGCCGTCCCCGAACCGGATTCGGCGCGCGGCGCCCGGCAGGCCGTCCGCGAGGTCGTCGCGGGCCACCGCGACGTCGCCGGGCTCCTGGCGGACGAAGGCCTGGTGCTTGGCGGCGAGGTAGTTCTCCATCGTCCGGTGGCGGTC